>JAYUYQ010000291.1:0-20949 GCA_043752435.1 Betaproteobacteria bacterium | reverse complement strand
CCGGCAAGCCGCAATACGTCATCAGCATGGTCGAGGACATCACCGACAAAAAGGAACTCGAACAGCATCACCAGGAAACGTTCGATCAAGCTGCCGTGGGCATCGTTCATTCCTCCGCCGACGGCCGCTACCTGCGGGTCAACCGCAAGTTCTGCGAAATGTTGGGTTACAGCGAGACAGAGCTGCTGGGCCGCAAAGCCGCTGATTTCACCCCCCCTGGCGATCACCAGAGCGACATGAACAAACGCCGCCTGATGTGGGAAGGAAAAATCAACCATTTGAACGAAGAAAAACAATACATCCGCAAAGACGGCGCCAGTGTTTGGACCAACCGCAAGGTGTCGCTGGCACGCGATGCATCCGGAAACCCACTGTTCTTCATCCGGGTCATTGAAGACATCACCGCCCGCATGGAAGCCGACCTGCGCTACCGCGCGACCTTTGACAGCTCCCCGATGGGCATCATGCACACGGCGGTTGAGTCATACCGCATCCTGCACGTCAATCCCAAGCTCTGCGCGATGCTCGGTTACACCGAAGACGAATTGCTGAACATGACCAGCACCGACCTCGTCCATCCCGATTACCGGTTCACGGACGGGGCCAAATACCAGAATCCAATGTTGAAGGGCGAAGCATCCTCGTATGCGTCGGAACGAAAATTCCTCCGCAAGGACGGCTTATCTTTCTGGGTCAATCGTACGGTATCACTGGCGCGCGACGCATCGGGAAAACCGTTGTACTACATCAGGATCATCGAGGACATCAGCGAACGCAAAAAAACCGAAGAAGTGATCATCCGCGAACGCGCCTTGATGCGCACAATCATCGATACCCTTCCCGATCACATTTACGCCAAGGATAAAAACGGGAATTACCTGATTGCCAACAAGAGTTGGCTCAGTGCCCGTGGCACACAGGACACCGATGTTTCGGGGAAAACCGTCAACGACTTTTTCACACCAAAGCTGGCCGAAACCCTGGCCAATCAGGACCGCGAAATCATCCAGACCGGCATGTCGTTACGGAATCCCGAACACAAACTGATGATCGAGCACGATGAAAACGGAAGTGAACCGGACAAAATCCGCTGGGGTTCGACACTTAAAGTGCCGCTGCGAACCGCCACCGGAGAAATCATCGGCACCGTGGGCATCAGCCGCGAAATCACCGACGAGAAGGACGCGGCGACCCGGAGGACCATGTCGCATGCGGTTACGCAAGTGCTGGCGGAATCCGTGACGGTCGCCGAAGCCATGCCCAGGATCATCCGCATCATGTGCGAGGCGATGGGCTGGGCTTATGGCGCAAGATGGGCGCTGGATGAAAAAATGCAACAGCTTTCACGCGTGGAGTATTGGTGCGAATTCGAACCGGAATTCGATCCCGCGGATCGGGAGCTGTGGCTGACAGTCAGTAACACCGGCAGCGGACGACTGATTCGTCGGGCATGGATCGACAAAACCGCGACCTGGCTTGCCAACCTGCACGACGACAAGCCGTTTCGCCGCAGGATCAGTGCCGTCAAATTCGGATGGGGGAGCGCTTATGCCTTCCCGATCCTGATCGGCAGTGATGTGATCGGCATCATGGAATTTTTCGGGCCCGACATTCGCAAGCCGGATGAAGCGCTGGTGCAGACCACGGTCTCGATCGGCAGTCAGATCGGGCAGTTCATCCAGCGCAAACAGGCCGAGGACAAACTGAGTTTTCTGGCGCGTTTCGACACAGTTACCGACCTGCCGAATCGTTATTTGTTCACCGACCGTCTGAGCCAGATGCTGGGGCAGGCGCAGCGCAACAACTGGTCGACAGGCGTCCTGTTTGTGGACCTCGACCGCTTCAAAGCCGTCAACGACACCTATGGCCATGCCGCCGGCGACGAATTGTTACGCCAGGCTGCGGCGCGCATGCAGTCATGTGTGCGCAGCAGCGACACCGTTGGGCGTCTGAGCGGGGACGAATTCGCGGTCATGCTGTCGAATCTGGCGAAAACCGAAGACGCCGGCATGATCGCGCTGAAGATCGTGGAGGCACTGGCGGCCCCGTTCGACATCAACGGTCAACAGGCCCATATTTCAGCCAGCATCGGCATCGCCCTCTATCCGAGCGATGGCAAGGAACCCGACACGCTGCTGAAAAACGCCGACACCGCGATGTATCGGGCAAAGGCACAGGGCCGCAACGGCTATCAGTTCTATCTGCCGCAAATGAATGAGCGGCTGATCCAGCGCCAACAGCTCGAAGCGCAACTGCACGGCGCGCTGGACCGCAAGGAATTCCTGATGCACTACCAGCCCAAGGCCGAGTTGAAAGGTGGCGCCATCACCGGATTCGAAGCCCTGCTGCGGTGGCAGAACGGCGGAGTATTGGTTCCACCAGTCGAATTCATCACTGTTCTCGAAGAAACCGGCCTGATCGTGCCTGTCGGCGAATGGATACTGAACAACGTGTGCTCACAGATCAAGCGGTGGGAACAAGCAGGCATCCCCGTGCGCCCCGTTGCAGTCAACCTGTCCGCGCGCCAATTCCAGGTCAAGAATCTGGTGAATGTGGTGGAACAGGCGCTGCGCAACAACAACGTCAAGCCGGCGCTGCTCAAACTGGAACTCACCGAATCGCTGCTGATGAGTGATGCGAAAGAATCCATCGAGACCCTGCATCAACTGAAGCGTTTGGGCGTGCAGCTCTCGGTGGACGATTTCGGCACCGGGTATTCAAGCCTGGCCTATCTCAAACGCTTCCCGCTTGACGAACTCAAGATCGACCGCGAATTCATCCGCGATGCCATCAGCGATCCGGACGACGCCGCGATCGCGGTCACTATCATCAATCTCGCTCACAGCCTGAAGCTCCGTGTCGTGGCCGAGGGCGTCGAGAGCGAAGGCCAGCTCAATTTTCTGCGGTTTCACGGTTGCGACGAAATCCAGGGATTTTATTTTGCACGCCCCCAGCCGGCAGACGAGTGCGCGCGCATGCTTGCGGAAGACAAACGTCTGCCGCAAGCGCAGAACCCGGTCGCCAGGGATTCGATATCGTTGTTGCTGGTCGTCGAAAATGAAAATGAACTGCAGTTGCTGATGACAGCCTTTACGTCTGATGGCTTCCGCGTCCTGACCGCAAGAAATGCCAACGCAGGTTTTGAAGTCCTCGCCGGAAACCGCGTGGATATCGTGATCAGCGACACTGACATGCCGGGGATGAGCGGCATCCAGTTCCTGACGCGAGTGCGCAAACTGTACTCAAACACGCTGCGTGTTCTGGCATCCAGCGGCGACGACACCCCCACGCTGACCCGCGCCACCAACATGGCCGGCATTCATTTGTTTTTGCCCAAGAACTGGACCGCGGAACGGCTGCTCGCCGAAGTACGCAACACCCTGCAGACAAACACCGACCCCATGAGCAACAGCGGCCCGCATCCGATACTCAAATCCAAAAGGGATTAACCGGCGTCTTGGGCGATCTGATTAATATAAATAAAATCAATAACTTATATACACACCCGGGCATCAGATTTTCCGCTCACATCTCATCACCAATTACCAGTTACCAATCACCAGTCACCAGTCACTAGCAGTTACCCCCCGCCGCCTGCGCCGATGCCCAGGCCCACTGAAAGTTGTATCCCCCGAGCCACCCCGTCACATCCACCACCTCGCCGATGAAATAAAGCCCCGGCACGCTGCGCGCTTCCAGCGTCTGCTGTGACAGTGCATCGGTATCCACGCCGCCCAGCGTGACCTCGGCCTTGGCATAACCCAACGTGCCCGAGGGCTGAATCGGCCAGGCCTTCATGGTCTCTGCGATGCTGCCCAGGACAGCGTTTGACAACTGCGCCAGCGGCTGCGTCCAACCATGGAGCTCAGCGAAGCTCACTGCAAAACGCCGAGGCAAATGCTCTGCCAGCAAGGCACCGAGCCCCTGCTGATCGCGGCGATGTTCATTCAGCCACGCGCCGGCATCGAGATCGGGCAGCAAATCCATGGCCACCGGTCCACGCGCACCGCCCGACTGCCAATACGAAGACACCTGCAAAATGGAAGGCCCCGACAGCCCGCGATGGGTGACCAGCGCCGCCTCGCGAAACGCCGGCCATTCAGCGCCGCGCGGCACCTCGACACAGGACATGACTGCATCAAACGAAGACCCGGACAGTGCGCCGAAGCGTTCCAGCCATTCCGGTGGCAAGGCCAAGGGCACCAGCGCGGGTTTGGGCGGCACGATGTTCAAACCGAATTGTTCAGCCAGACGATAGCCAAAGGGGGTGGCGCCGATCTTCGGGATCGACAGCCCGCCGGTGGCGACCACCAGCGCGCTGCTGCGGTAGCTGCCCTGCTTCGTCGTCACCACAAAACCCGGCGCATCCCCTTCCAGCCGCGCCACCCGCTCCACCGTCACCGGCATCGCCCACTGCACACCCGCGGCATCACACTCGGCTTTCAACATGGCAATGATCTGAGTGGCACTGTCATCACAGAACAACTGACCGAGGTTGCGCTCGTGATAACGGATGTTGTGACGTTCGATCAGCGCAATGAAATCCCGCGGCGTATACCGCGCCAGCGCGGAGCGGCAGAAATGCGGATTGCGCGACAGGAAATTCCGCGGCCCGACATCACGATTGGTGAAATTGCAGCGACCGCCGCCGGAGATGCGGATTTTTTCAGCGAGGGTCGTGGTGTGGTCGACCAGCAGCACGCGCCGCCCGCGCGCGCCGGCCACGGCCGCGCACATCATGCCGGCGGCGCCGGCGCCCAGAACGATGACATCGAAATCCATGTGCGGCCTGATGCGGAAGGGTGAGCATGATACCGCGCCGGGCAGCGCCAGCCCTCACCCCACGCCCCGCGCTGCATTGCGGAGTCGTGCAATCTTCCGTGTTACGAGCCGTGCCGCAGCATCGACAACAGATTCAGGCAGATCAGATGCGCTATGCGCTGTTTCTCGCGCGGCGTCTGCTGGCGCCGGAGTTGACGGCAGAGTACGCGGGCCGCGGTCAGCTCAGGCGGGAGCCTGCGCTTGACCAGAGGCGCGCTCCGGGTGAACGGCTTCTTGCCGAACAAGTCGCCGGATTGCCCGGTAGTGCTTGTGACAGTTGCCATGATCCGCCTCGCACAGGAGTAACAGCTTGCTTTCAGCAATGCGCACCATACTTACGATGCACACCTAACTTCGACCGGAATCGACAACGTTAGTTTCTTATTTGCAATCAGTAGTCACTGTGCGCTACAGAACATAGTGCAGTGATTATTGCTCTGGATGATCTGGAGAAAGCGCGCCGCATTGAATCGATAGCGTGCATTGCCAGCAGCTCACACGGAACAATAGATGTTGGATCAATTACTTAATTGCTGCAGTTCGGGTAAAGCATCAACCCCAACGAAAATTCCATCCGGCGCGCGCAGTTCACCCCACACACACGATTGGATGCCTGTCTTTACTTCAGTGTCGCGGCGATCTTGCGAATCTCGTCTGCCGAACGCTCACCGGCCAGCGGCTCGCGCGGCTGCAGGTGGCGGCCCATTGCCAGCCCGCCGATCAGCACCGGCTCGTAACCGATATCGCGGATCAGCGCTGAGGCTGTCGCGATCGCCGGCGCATCATCACCCGCGATCGGCATGCCCACCTTGCCCGGCTCCTGCCAGGCTGTGCCCATGCGCGCCGCGCCGATGGCATTGAAGCCGCGCACGATGCGTGCACCCGGCAAATACTCCGCCGACGCCAGTCCCGCGCCCTTTTCGCGCGCACGCACGCCCACCTCGCCATCACGCTCGGCAAACGGGTTACAGGCATCGATAACCACCTTCCCCTTGAGCAAGGCACCGAGATCTTTGCCCACCGCAGGCAGCGCGTGGTACGGCACGGCGATCAGCAGCACATCGCCAAAGGCCGCCGCATCGCGCGACGTACCTGCGCGCGCGCCATTGCCCACCCTTCCGGCAAGGGCCTTGTCTTTTTCGAGATCAAGCGAAGAGAACATCACCGTATGCCCGGACTTCGCCCAAGTCGTACCGAGCGCGCTGCCGACATTGCCCGAACCGATGATGCCGATTTTGAGCTTAGCGCCGGTGGTGACGGATTGCGCGCCTGCCGGCAGGCTGGCCAAAGCCAGTGTGGCTGCGGCAGCACGGAGAAAATCACGACGATTGGATTTGCGGATATTGTTCATCAAAAACTCTCCTCTGGGTAGTCAAGCGGAGCGCAATGGTGGCTCCGAAAATCGGAGGGGTCAGCAGCTTCACTTTAATTCAGGGCATCAGCATGCCACAGCACTATATTTTATTCGTCCTTGCGGCAGCACAACCCCGCATGCTTAATCGGCCCGCGCGCCCGAAACAGCCACCACCTTGGTCCATTTCTCGATATCGCGTTTGATCACTGCGGCAAAATCCTCCGGTGTGCCGCCAACAATCTCGCCGCCCTCGGCGAGCATGCGTTTTTTCATGTCATCGGTGCGCAGGATTTTCACGGTCTCCGCATTAAGCCGGGCGATGATCTCGCCGGGCGTGCCCGCGGGTGCCAGCAGGCCGTACCAGGTCCCTGCGTCGTAGCCAGGCAGGCCTGATTCAGCGATGGTCGGTAAATCCGGCACTGCGGATGAGCGCTTGATAGTGCTGACACCAAGCCCCTTCAACTTGCCGCTTCTGACATGCGGCAGCGCCGGCGGCAGATTCAGAATCGCCAAAGAAATTTCACCGGTCATCACGCCCAGCACCGCAGACGGCGCGCCCTTGAACGGCACATGCACCATTTTCACCTTGGCCATGGTGCGGAACAGTTCGCCCGACAGATGCGCCGTGCTGCCGTTGCCGCCGGAACCGAAGGTGAGATCACCGGGGCGCGCCTTGGCAATGGCAATCAGGTCCTTCGCCGATTTGACCGGCAGTGAGGGATGCACAATCAGGATGTTCGGTGCCGAAGACACCAGCACGATGGGTGCAAAATCACGCACGGCGTCATACGGCAGCTTGGGATACAGCGCAGTGTTCACCGAGTGTGAACCGGCACTGCCCATGATCAGCGTGTAACCGTCGGGCGGCGCTTTGGCGGCAATCTCGGCACCGAGGCTGCCGCCCGCACCGGGGCGCGGATCAGTCACCACTGCGCGGCCCAACGCCTCGGTGAGTTTTTGCGCGACCAGGCGCGCGATCAGCTCGGGGCCACTACCCGGTGCCGACGGCACCACCAGGCGTATCGGTTTGACCGGATAGGCCTGGGCATAGGCCGCAATGGCGGCCAAGAACAACACTGCGCCCGCGCCCGCACTTACTATGGATTGCTTGTTCACAACACCTCCCTGTTGATCACTACGAACCTACTCCGCCGCGTTGTAACCGTCACCCCAGCCGCTCATCCAGATTGGCATTCGCCGGCAAGTGCCGATACGGATGCCGTTTTAGCACAGCATCATCCAGCGTGAGGCCAAGGCCCGGCACCTCCGGCAATGTAAAGCAGCCATTGACCAGCCTGGGCTTGAAACCACCGGCGACCTCATAAAACAACGGGCTTTCCGCCAACTGGTGCTCGAGGAGCAGAAACCCCGGCGCCACGGCACACAACTGCATGCTGGCGAGATTACACACCGGGCCGGTGGGATTATGCGGTGCGAATCCCACGCCGCGCTGGGCGCAGCGTTCGGCGATACGCAGCATCTCGGCATAACCGCCGGCGTATTTAATATCGGGCATCACCACATCGAGCAGGGCGTCATCGACGAATGGCGTAAACCCGCCAAGCCCGATCTGGCGCTCAGCCCCGGCGAGCTTCATGTCCAGCGCGCGGGTCTGCTGATGGATACGCTGCAGCATCGGAAAGGCATCAGGGTTCTCGGACACGGGACATTCTAGCCAATACAGACGCGCCGGCTGCAAATCGTGCATCACCTGCCGCGCGCCGTCCTCGTCAAAACGCCAGTGGCAATCGACCATGATCTTCACATCAGGGCCCACCGCCTCGCGGATGGCCAGCACGCGCTCAACACCGGCGCGGGTGCGGCGCGCAACTTCCGCAGCATCGGCATCACCCCAATACACACCGTCAAACGGCGCGATCTTCACCGCCCCATACCCCTGATCGACGGCATGGCGTGCCGCGCTGGCAATGCCCTGCGGCGAACGATCACGCGCACCACGGTTAATGTTGGCATACACCGGCACCGCTTGGCGCACGGCCTTGCCCAGCAGCACATGCACCGGCACACCGGCGTGTTTGGCCCGGAGATCCGTGACCGCCTGCTCCATGGCGCTGATGATCGAACTGGCGATCAAGCCGCCGGGCGAATGAGGAAACACGCGTAACAATGGCAATAACTCATCCACCGACTTGCCCAGCCATTCCTCACGGAGATGTTCAGCAACGGCAAGCTGCGCCGTCTCCCAGCCATTGAGCGAGGCCTCGCCAATGCCGGACAAGCCGTTCTCGGCGGTAACGCGAATGAAAAACCAGTTGGTCTTTTCGGAGACGTTCAATAGTAACGGCTCAATGCCTGCGATTCTCATGCCCTGCTCCATTGCAAATGCCTATTCTGCAGAACAGTAGATCACAAACCGCTGCTCATGGATGTTTGGCGGACCAAATCGCGGACTTACGCAATTAATAGCCATCACCGCCCCGATCAGGGTATTTTCTGGGCCACACAAGGAGGAGTTGTTCATGAGTATCGTATTGCGCACGCTATGGCCCACATTGATGGCCGCCCTGCTCATCGCACCGATCGCCGCGCTCGCCGTGGGCTATCCGGAGCGCCCGGTGCGCATCGTCGTGCCGGTCTCGGCGGGCGGTGGCGTTGACAGTCTGGCGCGGCTGATCGGTCAGCATTTCAATGCGGTGTGGGGGCAACCCTTCATCGTCGATAACCGGCCGGGTGCTGGCGGCAGCATCGGCGCGGAAATCGTCGCGCGCGCAGTGCCGGACGGCTACACGCTGATGGTGAGCAGCAGCAGTTACCTTACCAATGCAGCGATCCGTGAGGTGCGCTATGACCCGATCCGCGATTTCCAGCCGATCACCAAGCTCACCACCAATCCGTACATTATCGTCGTCACGCCGTCGCTACCGGTGAAATCTGTTAATGACCTGATCGCGATGGCCAAAGCCAGGCCCGACACCGTGACCTATGCCTCGTCGGGGACTGGTGGCATATTGCACATGGGCGCGGAACTGCTCACCGCCCTCACCAATACCAAAATGACGCATGTGCCGTACAAGGGTGTCGCCGATGGTTATCCCGCGGTAATCTCCGGTCAGGTGAACTGGATGCTCGGCAGCCCGATCTCCGCACAACCGTTGATGAAAGCCGGGCGCATGCGCGGTATTGCGGTAACCACCGAGAAACGCCTAAAGGCCCTACCGGATCTGCCGACCATCGGCGAAACGGTGCCCGGCTATGAAGTCAGTGCGTGGTTCGGCTTGTTCGGCCCGGCGAAACTACCGGCGAATATTATCGAGCAGCTTTACAAAGAAGCCGCCAAGGCCGTCAACGAACCCAAGGTGGCGGCCAGCATGGATGCCGGCGGCACCGAGGTCGTCGGCAACACGCCCAAGGAATTTACGCAGCAGGCGAAAAATGAATACGACAAATGGCGGGGGCTGGTCAAAAAGACCGGCTTGAAACTGGAATAAGCTTGAGCTCATTTTTGACTGAATAGCCATGAACAAAATAAACCTCTTTATCTGCGTCCTGCTGCTCACCGCCCCGCTCGCACATGCACAAACCTTCCCGACTAAACCCATCCGCTTCGTCGTGCCCTCCTCCGCCGGCGGCGGCAATGATTACCTGGCGCGGCTGTTCGGCGCCAGGATCACCGAGAACTGGGGCCAGCAGGTGCTGGTGGACCTGCGCCCGGGTGCGGCTGGCATCCTCGGCTCCGAGATCGTCGCCAAAGCCCCGCCCGACGGCCACACTATTCTGATCGTCGCCACCGGCTACGGGCTAAACCCCAGCCTCTACGCCAAACTGCCTTACGACACGATTGAGGATTTTGCACGCATCAACCTGCTCGCGTTCTCACCCAATGTGCTGGTGGTACATCCGTCATTGCCGGTGAAATCGGTCAAGGAACTGATCGCACTCGCCAAATCGCGCCCCGGTGAACTCAACTACGCCTCCTCCGGTGCCGGCACCGGCGGCCACCTGTCGATCGAGCTGATGAAGTACATGTCCAGGATCGACATGGCGCATATCCCGTACAAAGGTGCTGGCGACTCCACCATGGCCGTGGTCAGTGGCCAGGTGCAACTGTTGATGACCGCACCGGGTGCTGCCATTCCCTTCATCAAGGCCGGCCGCCTGCGCCCGCTCGCCGTGGGCTCGGCGAAACGCGTCAAAGCGCTGCCGGAGGTGCCGACCATGGCCGAGGCCGCACTGCCGGGCTATGAAGTCGACGGCTTTTACGGTGTGCTGGCACCGGGCAAAACGCCGCGCCCCGTCGTCGACAGGCTGTATGCCGAATTCGACCGCATCCTGAAACTGCCGGATGTGATCCAGCAGTTGGAAGCACAAGGTTTTGATCCGGTGAGTTACACGCCGGATAAATTCACCGAACACGTTAAAAAGGAAATGCAGAAATGGCCGCCGGTATTCAAGGCAGCAGGCATTAAAGTTAACAACTAGGTCAACAATTGTTATTGAACAAGTGAAGGAGCAGTCATGGGCAAGATATTTCTGGTGGTACCGGATGCGCCGGTTGAAGACGTCGCACAACTGACATCCAGCCGCACCCTCGGCAGCGCCGGCATCCGCCTCGGCGTGCTCGACAACAGCAAAGGCAATGCCGACCATCTGCTGAACCTGATCATCGAAGGCGTCAAAAAAGATTTCAAGGTGGATTCGGTGGTGATGACGCGCAAGCCCTTTTCCAGCAAACCGGCAACGGACGCCATTCTCGACCAGCTGGCGAAGGAGGCAGACCTCGTCGTCAGTGCCATGGCCGATTGAGGGTCGTGCACGTCGTGGAGTGTCCACGACATGGCGCAGTTAACCAAACGCGGCCTCTTGGCCGCTGTGGTGGTTTCGGATTCATTCATGAAACTGGGCAAGGCGCAGGCCAAGGTGTTCGGCGTGCCGGATCTGCCTTTGCTGGAAATCAAACATCCGTTGGGCGGGCTGAACATGGATCAAGTGCGTGAACGCGCTGCGGTCGCGATGCCGCAGTTGCTTAAGTTCATCAATACGTCCAAACAAAAATAAGTCCGGAGAGTCTGGAAAATGAGCATGACCGCCATCACCACCTTGCTGCAGAAACCCGGCGCACTGATCGAATGCGACGACGACCCGGAAGCCGTGTTCGACATGCTCTGCGCCAAAGGCTGGAGCGACGGCTTTCCCGTCATTCCGCCGACGCCCGAACGCGTCGAACGCATGCTGGCGTATTGCGATCGTGACTTTGATGAAGCGGTGATCAAGATCCCGCCGCGTTTTGGCGCTGCCACACCGATCCGGGTGGCCGCCAATGCGGTGATGGCCGGTTGCAAACCGGAATACTTCCCGCTGGTGCTGCTGGCACTGGAAACGCTTGCCGAAGACCAATACAACCTCTATGGAACGCAGGCGACCACGCATCCCTGCACACCGATGCTGATTTTCAACGGGCCGGTGGCGCGCGAGGTTGGCATCAACGCCGGACACAACGTGATGGGCAATTATTTCCGCGCCAATGCCACCATCGGCCGCGCAGTGCGCCTGGCACTCGTCAACATCGGCGCCGCGATCCCTGGTACTGGTGATATGGCTACCGCGGGCACACCGGCCAAATGGAGCTTCTGCGTCGCCGAGAACGAAGCGGCCAGCCCCTGGGAACCGCTGCACGTGGAAATGGGTTACTCAAAAGACACAACCACAGTCACCGTGGTCGCCGCCGAAGGCCCGCACAACGTCAACGACCACGAAAGCCTGACGCCGGAAGGCATCCTGAAAATGGTCTCGGGCACCATGGCCACGACCGGATCGAACAACGCCTATTATGCAGGGCAGCCGGTGCTCGCCTTCGGCCCCGAGCACGCCGCCACAGTCGCAAGCCGCGGCATGACCAAGGCCCAGGTCAAACAATGGCTGTATGACGACGCCGTGATCCCCCTGTCGCGATTCTCCGAAGAAAACATTGCGCGGCGTTTCCGCCGCAGGAACGCGGAGCAATACGCCAACGCCCCGCTCGATACGCCCGTGCACATGTGGCAGAAACCCGATGACCTGATCATCATCGTCGCGGGCGGCGCCGGCAAACACTCGCAATACGTGCCGACCTTCGGCATCACGCGTGCCGCGACCAAGCCGTTGAAACGCGCGGATGGCGAACTGGTGAAATCGATCGCGGAATTAAAGCGCGGTTAGTGCTGCAGAGTCACCACGCTTGAAAAACATTAAGGGCGGCGCATCAAGAAGATGCGTCGCCCTTGGTTTATTTATAAGTGTTTGATTTAATTGAATATTTAAGCCGTGCGAGCAGTGCCTTCATCCCGGCTGAAGCCGTGATCCAGAAGCCACAGCACCAAGCCTGATTACTTCCTGACTGGCTCAGCAGGCTTGGGCTTCAGAAACCCGCCCGCCACCGGCACGGCCTTCTTGTCCTTCTTGGGTTTCTTCTGTTCCTTGTTACTGCGTTGCTGACCTTTGGCCATGATCGCTCTCCTTGTAGTGTCCGCATATTAATCCAATTAGCAGAATTTAAGGAAAGGTAATCACCCGCCGGTTTATCCTGGTGATGCCCCGCAGGTCAGTGCGTTGACACCATCAGGGCCTTGCTCTAACTTCCCAGCAAGGTTGCACCACACAACCCACAAAAAATAAACCACTCATCTGTGGAGGAGCTCGCAATGAACACCAAAGCCACGACCACGACCATGATCACGGCATGTCTGCTGGCGACCGGGGCGCTGCTGGTGCCGGTCACTGCAATCGCACAAGCCTATCCCGCCAAACCGATCCGCATGATCGTACCCTTCCCGCCCGGCGGCGGCGTTGACTTTATCGGCCGCATCGTCGGCAAAGGCATGTCCGAGCGGATGAACCAGCAGGTGATCATCGAAAACCGGGCCGGTGCCAACGCGATTGTCGGGCTCGAAGTGCTGAAGAATTCCTCCCCCGATGGCTACACCATCGCCGCAGCCTCCGCCGGCCCGCTGGCGGTTAATCCGCACATCTACCGCAAACTCGCCTACGACCCGCTGCGCGATTTCACCGCCATCTCGAGCATGGTGAACTTCCCGCTGCTGCTGGCTGCGCACCCCTCGCTGCCGGTGAAAAACGTCAAGGACCTGATCGCGCTCGCCCGGTCGCGCCCCGGTGAGATCACCTATTCCTCGCCGGGCTCCGGCAACTCCGGCCACCTTACCGCGGCGCTGTTCGACTCGATGGCGAAGATAAAGACCATCCACATCCCGTACAAAGGCACTGCGCCCGCAGTTGTCGCGGTGCTCTCGGGCGAAGCACACCTCACCTGGAGCAGCATCCCGTCCATCCTGCCGCACATACGCAGCGGCCGCATTCGCGCGCTGGGTATCGGCAACAAGGAGCGGCTCACTGCCTTGCCGGAATTCCCGACCATTGCCGAATCGGGCCTGCCCGGCTACGAAGGCTACGCCTGGGGTGGCATGATCGGCCCGGCCAACATGCCGAAAGATGTGGTGGCACGGCTGAACAAGGAAATCGTCGCCACCCTCGGCCAGAAGGATGTCATTGAATCGATGCTGTCGCAGGGCACGGTGCCGACTCCATCGACTCCCGAGGAATTCACCGCCTACATGCGCGCCGAACTGAAGAAATGGGGCGACGTGGTCAAACTCGCCGACATCAAGGCGGAATGACGATGTTAATACGCGTGACCGCATGAACACCGCAAACAGCACCACCCCGCGCCGTACCGCTTTTGTCACCGGCGGCACGGCCGGCCTCGGCGCCGCCATTGCCATCGCACTTGCCCGCAAGGGATGCGATGTAGCGATCTCCGAAAAACCGGAACTCATCAAGGGCCTCGCCAACACCCGCGCCGAAATCGAAAAAGCCGGCGGTCGCTCGCTGGCCGTGCCGCTTGAACTGTCAGCGATGGACAGCGTCACGGCCGCTGCAGCCACGGTCTTCGACGCTTTCGGCCACATTGATGTGCTGGTCAACAGCGCCGCCGCACCGCTGCACAAGGCCGCGCTCGAACTGACCCCCGACGAATGGGACGCGATCATGGTGCCCAACCTGAAGGGCAACTTCTTTCTCACCCAGAAAATCGGCCAAGGCATGATCCAGCGCGGCACGCCCGGCACCATCATCAGCATGGCTTCCACCCACGGCATGGTGGCGCTGGCCAACCGCTCCACCTACGGCATCGCCAAAGCCGGGATCATTCACATGACGCGCATGCTCGCCATTGAATGGGCGCCGCACAACATCACGCTCAACGCCATCGCGCCCGGCACGATCGAAACGCCTTCCCGCGCAGTCACACTGAAAGATCCTAAATTCCGCGAGATGATGCTGAGCCGCGTGCCGCTTGGCCGCTTCGGTACCATGGATGAAATCGCCGGCGCTGCGGTTTATCTGGCGAGTCCTGAAGCCCGGTTCATGACCGGGCAAACGCTGGTGCTGGACGGCGGGCTGACGTCTTACTGAGCAGCCAGCAGCGCCAGCTATAAAGCAGCGACGACCGCGTCACCCATCCCGCTGGTGCTCGCCCGACCACCGAGGTCCGGCGTCAGGAGCTGCTGTCCGGAAATCACCCGCTCCATGGCTGCCGTGATCAACGCCGCCGCTGCCGTCGCCCTGGGCTCCTGACGATTGCGCCCCAGCCACTCAAACAACATCTGTCCTGACATGATCAGCGCATAAGGATTGGCGATGTTCCTGCCGGCGATGTCGGGCGCAGAGCCGTGCGTGGCCTGCGCCATCGCCTGCCGCACGCCTACGCATAAACCAGGCGCTAGACCCAGACCACCGACAAGACCCGCGCCCAGATCGGTGACGATGTCGCCGAACTGGTTGGTAGTGACCACCACGTCATACACCTGCGGTTTCATCACCACCTTCATCGCAAAGCCGTCGATCAGCACTTCGTCATAAGTGACGTCCGGATATTCCGCCGCGACCTTGCGGCATTCCTGCGCAAACATCCCGCACACCAGGCGATAGACCGGCTCTTTGTGCAATGCGGTGACTTTTTTGCGCGGGCGCGTGCGCGCGATCTCAAAAGCCTCGCGGGCCACGCGGTTCGCGCCTTTGCGCGTGGTCACGCGCGTGCCCACCGCGATCTCGTCATTGGGCTGGAATTCACCGTTGCCGGCGACCACGGTGTCGCTGGATTGCAGACCCTCCGTCACCTCGCGCAGGAACACGATGTCCACGTCCTTGTGCACCGAGGCGATGTTCGGATACGACTTCACCGGCTTGATGCTGGCATAGAGATCCAGCCGTTTGCGCAGCGGCGGCATGATCCAGGTCGGGTCATTGCGGGGATACGCACCATGACCGATGGGGCCGCACAAAAAACCATCGGTCTCCTGCAGCGTGCGCACCGTGACTTCCGGCATGGTGTGGCCGTGCAGATCATGGCCCAGACGCCCGATCGGATGCTCGCTCCAAGCCACATCCAGACTGCATTTCGCGGCCGCCGCTTTCATCACCTTAACCGCCTCGGGCACCACTTCCAGCCCGATGTCATCACCCAGCAGAACTCCGATTTTCAGCACTACGCTTCCCTTAATCTGCTCAACCCATCAAATGCGGCGTGACCCAAAAAAAGGAATTTCTTTGGGGCGTCCCCCAAGGGGGCTCCCGCCCTACAACAATTTTTAAATGGTGTGCCGCGCCGTTCAATCCACCGTAATCCCGGTCGCCTTCACCAGCTTGGTGAATCGCTCAACTTCGCTCTTGATATGGCCAGCGAACTGTTCGGGTGTGCCGCCCACTGCATCAAAACCCAGCTTCTTCAATGCGCCGCCCACGTCGGGCAGCGCCAGGGCTTTCGTCGTCTCGGCATTGATGCGGCTGACGACAGCAGCGGGTGTGCCAGCCGGCGCGAGCAGGCCGAACCACGAGGTCACTTCGAATCCGGGGAAACCGGCCTCAGCCATCGTCGGCAGTTCCGGCATCAGCGGCGCGCGTTTCGGAGTCGTCACCGCCAGCACCCGCGCCCTGCCCGATTTCGCATGCGGCTCGATCCCGACCACGGTAAAGAACATCACCGACACCTCGCCGCTCACCAGCCCGGTCAATGCGGGGGTGGTGCCTTTGTAGGGCACATGCACAAGCTTGATACCCGCCATCATGTTCAGCAGCTCGCCGCTCAGGTGATGGGTGCTGCCGTTACCCGCGGAGCCGTAATTGAGCTCGCCCGGCCGTTTTTTTGCCAGCGCGACCAGTTCCTTCACCGTCTTCACCGGCAGTGACGGGTGCGCCGTCAATACATAAGGCGTCGACGCGATCAGGATGATCGGTGAGAAATCCTTGATCGCATCGTACGGCAGCTTTTTATACACCGCGGGGTTGGAGCCGTGCGTGGAGTTGTTGGCCATGAACAGCGTGTAGCCGTCAGCCGGCGCGCGCGCCGCGGCTTCCGTGCCGACCGCGCCGCCGGCGCCCGGCCGCGCTTCAATAATGAACTGCTGGCCCATCTGCTCGGCGAGCCTGCTGCTCAGCACGCGGCTCACATTGTCGGTGGCGCTGCCCGGCGCCTGCGCAATCAGGATCCGGATCGGCTTTACAGGATAAGTCTGCGCCACAACCGGTTGCACCATCAGCGCGGCGATACCGGTGACGATGCAGGTGACGCTGCGGGTGAAATACGGGATTTGAATACGCATTGTTCTGCCTTTACTAAGGGGAAAATAAGGAAAAAAGCTGCGCCATGTTATACGGATTCTGTGGCATGTGGCGAGACTGGCTGAGGGCTCGTAGAAAGAACTCATAGGGCGGGTAACCCCCCAAGGGGACTTCCTTCGAGGCGTTACCCGCGGGTCCGAACTAGTCCTTCCTTCACGCCACTAACACCGACACCAACCCCGCTGCACTGCCACGCGCCTTGGGGCGAATCACGATCTGCACATCGCGATCCAGTTGCGTCAGAAAACGCAGCAAACGCTCCGACGAAAACCGTGTGAGTTTGTAATTTCGCAACTCCGACACATGCGGCTGCGGAATCCCGAACAGCACAGCGGCCTGCGCTTGAGTAAGCGGCCGCGCGGCGATCAGTTCATTCAACTGCATCGCGAGTTGCACACGCAGCCGGCGTTCATCAGAATCTGCGTGGCCCAGATCGGCAAACACATTGCCGCTGCCAACATCCACCGCCCCACGTTTGCCGGGCCGCGCTTTTACCGCGGACTGCTTAGCCTTGCCTGTGACCTTATTGGCCATAACGCACCTCGTAATCTGCACGCGCCTTTTCAGGCGGCAACTATACCGTATTAGGTATATTTGTCATGGTGCCAACCGGTCGCAAATTGCGACCAGTCATTATTTTTATTAATAAAATCAATGTACTGAAATCTTGGGGTCACAGTTTGTGACCCCAAGTCAGATCCCGTAGGGCGGAGGATCCCAACCAGGCAACACGGCCATCAATCCGATCAGGGCCACCAGTCATCCGCCCGATGGAAGATGCCGAGATCAATGGTGTGGTGGTGGGTTCGCTGCGGAAATATTGAGGTGCTCGGGCCCGTGATATCATTATGATATCTACAATTTGGAGACACCATCATGTCCGCCAAACAAAGCACATCCCGCCGCAAGCCAGCCGTCACCGAGGGCATCCTGTTGCGCTACCGCGATGCCGACACGCCGTACGGTGTCACCCGCAAGACCGCGAGCCAGCTCGCCAAAACACTGGGCCTTACCGAAACCCAGGTCATCCACGCCGCCCTCGCGCATTTCGCACGGCAAAACCTGCCTCGTTATGAAGCCGACGCCGGCCCCCTCACCGCGGAGCAAAAAGAAACCATCCACGAATTGCAGCCCTCAGGGCGCATGACCGTCAAAGAAAGCCTGTTCTGATGGCGCCACCGGCACCGCGCTGGTTTGCCGCCCCGCGCGCCGGCGACATCGTGTGGTGCCGGTTCCCGCAACGGGGCCTGCCCGGCCCCGGCCCCAAGCCGCGTCCGGCGCTCGTCCTGCGCGTAGGCGAGCATGCTGGGTACCCCGTCGTTGAGGTGTGTTACGGCACCAGCCAGAAAACGGATCAACTCTACGCCGGAGAATTCGCCATCACCCCCGTCGATGACGCCGCGTTCACCGCCGCGGGCTTGAGCTATCCGACAAAATTCAACCTCGGCGAAACATTCGAGCTTGATTACAACGATCAATGGTTTGCAGTAGCTCCCGGGGCATCCCACGGCCAGACCCCGAAACTGGGACTGATGCATCCGAGCCTGATGCGCCGTGCTGCGGCCGCCGCCCGCGCAGCGAAAAAGCGCTGAGCACCTCGCAAAAAATAATCAAATAAAACAAATAGTTACACTAGTTTAGCGGGGAAAATATCTACGTCATTTAAAGCGCCACATCCGGCGTATAAATGCACAATATCTCTTATTAACGCCATAACCGACGCTTTATAAAATAACAATTTAAACGCCTTTAATGACGTGTTAAACTGAAACTCACCTTTAATACGCCACTAAAGACGCCATGCCCATGGACAACACCCTGACCGACACCGCCCTGCTCAAGCAGATCGGGGAGCGCCTCGCGCAACTGCGCCTCGCCAAAAACCTGACCCAGGAACAACTCGCCGAACAGGCCGGGCTGGGGCTCCGGACCCTGCAGCGGCTGGAACTCGGGCAGGCCGCGACGCAGCTGTCGGGATTTGTGCGTGTGTGCCGGGCGCTGGGCCTGGCCGAGCGCTTAGATCTGCTGCTCCCAGCACAAGCCATCAGCCCCATCGCACAACTCAAGCTGCAAAGCCGGCAACGCAAACGCGCCACGGGCCGCAAGAGCAGCGCGCAGCCCGCTGCAAAATGGGTCTGGGGGACCAGGGGTAAACCCGCGTGATTGCACGGGTGATGCTGTGGGGGCGCACCATCGGCGCGGTGGCCATCGATGCCGGCCGCGACGTCGCCGCCTTTCAATACGACCCCGCCTTTGCCGCCAGCGGCATCGAGATTTCGCCGCTGGTGATGCCGCTTGGCGATCAGGTCTACGAATTTCTCGCGCTGCCGCGCAATACCTTCCACGGACTGCCGGGCCTCCTGGCCGATTCGCTGCCCGACCGCTTCGGCAACGCCCTGATCGATGCCTGGCTCGCGACCCAAGGACGCAGCGCCGAGAGCTTCAATGCCGTCGAACGCCTGTGTTACACCGGCACGCGCGGCATGGGCGCGCTGGAATTCGCGCCGGTGCTGGGGCCGCGGCCGCGCAAGGCCGCGAAGATCGAGATCGATACCCTGGTGCAACTCGCTTCCGACGTATTGACCCACAGCGTGACCCACCGCGACGACCTCAAAGCGAGTTTTGCGGGTGCCGCGCGGGAGAAAGCACTGCGCGACATCCTGATCGTGGGCACCTCCGCGGGCGGTGCGCGCGCCAAGGCGGTAATCGCCTGGAACCGTAACACCAACGAAGTGCGCTCAGGGCAGGTCAGCGCCGACGCGGATTTTGAATACTGGCTGCTCAAATTCGACGGCGTCAGCGGAAATAAAGATAAAGAACTGGAGGACCCGCAAGGCTACGGCGCCATCGAATACGCCTATTACCTGATGGCACGCAAAGCCGGCATCACCATGAACGAATGCCGCCTGCTCGAAGAAAACGGGCGCCGGCATTTCATGGCGCGGCGCTTCGATCGCTTGCCCGGCGGCGAAAAACTGCACATGCAGTCACTGTGCGCCTTGCAGCACTTCGATTTCAACCAGGCCGGCGCCTATGCCTATGAACAGGCGCTGATGACCATACGCCAGCTCGGGCTGCCGATGGCGGCGGTGGAAGAACAATTCAGGCGCATGGTGTTCAACATCGTCGCGCGCAACCAGGACGACCATGTCAAGAACATCGCCTTCCTGATGGGCCCGCAGGGCCGCTGGTCACTGGCGCCGGCATTCGACATGACCTACAGCTACAACCCCGCCGGCCTGTGGACGGCCACGCACCAGATGACGATGAACGGCAAACGCGACGGATTCACCCTCGCGGATTTTGAAGCCTGCGCCAAATCAGCACAGATGAAACGCGGCCGCGCCGCCGCCATCCTCGATGAAGTGCGTGCTGCGGTGGAAGCCTGGCCGGCGTGTGCCGAGGCTGCGCGCGTGGATGATGTGCGGCGGGAACAGATCCGCAGGGCGCATCGGCTGTCGTTTCCGGCGGTTTGAGTGGTCATTCCTAAGTACGTTACAAGCATATGATTTATTGAATATTTGAAACCGCGCAACCAGCCAAACATAAATCTCGCTCAACTGGCCGGCACCACAATAAAACCCGTATCGGACTCACCATAGCGATTGATTTTATTGACTGCGGCATAACAACCAACCAGCGCGCACAGCGCCGCATCAATCAAATCAATCGAAGACTTCTCCGGTAGCACAACCCCAGCGCTCATCAACAATGCCGATCGGTCTTTTCGCTTGTTTTTTGCCGACAAGACCCTCCCGCTAAGCGCACACGCAATCGCATGCGGAAAAGATTCAAAGCAAACGCCCGTATCGGAAAACAATTTATTCCCCGCATAGAGCGCATGCGTGGGCTGCAGTGCCTCAAAGAGTGCCGCGCCTGCCAGCATCCAGCCGTAATGATTCTTCGGATGAGAAATTGCACTCTGTTGCGTGAGCGTCGAGAAACACCATATGCCTTTCGACATCAAAGCACGTTCCGCAGGTCTTGCACGACCTGTAATGCTCCAACGGCACGGCGCATCCACTACAACAATCCTCGCCCCCGCATCGTTGATCCAACGCGCCAGTGATTCTGCATCGCTCAGATGGATATGCTGAATGTAGGCGCCCTCTCGCAGCGCAACCGCGTGAAAACCTTTCCGTGGC
>JAYUYQ010000290.1:0-20958 GCA_043752435.1 Betaproteobacteria bacterium | reverse complement strand
ACGCAGGGCAGCAGCGTCTATTTGGTCGCACCGAATATCACCAACAGCGGCATCATTACCAGCCCCAGGGGAGAAGTGATTCTTGCGGCCGGCAAAAGTGTCGAACTCGTCGATCCGGGCACGCCCAATCTGCGGGTTGAGATCGTCGCCGCCGAAAACGAGGCGCGTAACCTCGGCCAGATCGTCGCCGACTCCGGGCGCATCGGCATTTACGCCGGCCTGATCAATCACGGTGGGGCGCTGCGCGCCGATACCGTGGCTGTTGGCAAAAATGGCGAAATCCTGCTAAAAGCCAATAAAAACATAACGTTGGAGTCGGGCAGCACGATTTCGGCCTCCGGTGCGGCGGGCGGTGTGCATGGCGGAGGCACGGTGAAAATCGTGGCCGAGGACACGCTGGACATGCGGCGGGGTTCGGCGGTGCATGTCGATGGTGGCGTGGACGGCGGTGATGGCGGTTTCCTCGAATTGTCGGGCAGGCAGCAGATCGCCTTGAACGGCGAATTCACCGGCAGGGCGCGCAAGGAAGGCTACAAGCATGGCTCGCTGCTGCTGGATCCGCTGAATATCAATATCGGCGCGCTGGGCATTAGCACGACGATATCGCTGGCATCGGGGCCAGGCTCGATTGTGGTCAAGCAGGACGGCACGCGGGTGTATGTGGTGCGGCCGAGCGCGTCGACCTTTGGTTCGGATTTCCTGGAAGTGATCGATACCAGTACGAATACGATCGTCGCCACCGTTGATCTCGGGGATGGCAGCAATGCTTTCGTAACCGGGATGGCACTGAGTCCTGACGGCAGCCGGCTGTACGCCGTCTATGGCAATACGGGCGGTAGTCCCGGGTTCATCAAGGTGGTCGATACGGCCAGCAACTCGGTGGTAACGACCTACGGCGTTTCCGGTCCCACCAATCTGTTTGGATCGGTGGTCGATTCGAGCAACCGCATTTATACGGTGGGCAACGTCCCGTTCTCGAACCCATCGGCAGCGGAAATGGTGGTGATCGACGGCGCCACTGGCACGCAATTGGGTTCGGTGGCCGTCGGGTTCAATCCGCAGAAGATCGTTATTAATCCATCGGGCACTCGGGTGTATGTGACCAGCGTCTATCCGAACCTGGTGCTGCAGGAGTTTGCAACCGGTGCCAATACGCTGTTGAGCAGCACGACGCTTCAGGTGCGGCCGGCGGATCAGACGATCAGCGCCGATGGCTCGACGCTGTATCTGGCCTATGGTAACCGGATTGAGGTGCGCAGTACCAGCACCATGGCGGTGGTGGATACGATCCCGATCGGGGCCGACCGTCTGGTTGTGAACGGCAGTTCGGCCTATGCCAGCCTGGGTGGCGGCGTTTCGGTGATCGACCTGTCGACCAAAACAGCCCGGCAGACCTTTGCCATCGGTGCGAGTGGTATCAGCCAGGGCCTCGGCTTCAATGCCTCCGGCAACAGCATTTATGCGGGCACGCCGACCGGTAATCAGGTTGCGGTTATTGGCTTGAACGCAGGCACCGATACGACCACCGGTGGTGCGATTCTCTATTCCGATGCGCCGGGTTCGACACTGAATCTGCCGGTTTCTGCATTAAGCGGAGCCTGGACCAATGTCAGCCTGGCAGCAACCAACAACGTCAGCGTCAATTCACCGCTCATCGATTCCAGCATACCTTCAGGCGGAACACTGACGCTGACGGCGGGTAACGACGTCAACATCAATGCCTGGATCGGCGAGCCGACCGCGCGTTTCAATCACGCGTTGACATTGATCGCGGGCAATAACGTCAACGTCAACAGCTCGATCCATCAGGGCAACCAGCCATTGGTGCTGGCCGCTGATGCGGCGATCCCGGCGCAGGGCATCACGCCAAATGCCAGCGGCAGCGTCAACATCAAGGCCCTCGGTGCGCCGGTCACCGTGGATACGCTGGGCAGCATGACGGTGACGGGCCAGGATTTCAACATTCTGGGCGGAACAAATGCACTGGTGGCCGTCAATGTGGGCGGGTTGCTGGATGCCAATCTCGCCGGCAACGTCCTGATACAGGCCGGAAGTGCGAAGGCGGAGGCCGGGCAAACAGCCAACGCTTCAGTTTCGGTGAACGCCAATGCAATCAACATTGCAGCGGTGGGGACGATCACGATCGCGGGGGGCGACAACGGAAGCGCCAACGCCGAGGGTCCGGGAACCAACACGGCAACCGCCACAGCGAACACCACGGTGACCTCGGCCGCTACGCTCGCATTGAACGCCGGCGGCGCGCTGACCATCCGCGGCGGAGACAACAACTCGGCCTATGCCTCGGGCGGAAACAATGCTGCCACGATGAACGCCAACGCGACGGTATCCGCCGGTTCGGGCATGACCCTGTCCGGTGCGAGCATCATGATCCGCGGTGGCGACAATGCTTCCGCTTATGCGTCGAGCGGTAACAACACGGCGACCACCAACACCAATGCAACGGTGAATGCGGGAGGTGCGCTTTCCCTGACCGCAGCGGGAAGCATCGATATCCGCGGGGGCGACTTTGCATCGGCCACCGGTGCTTCGGTCGGGATGAACGTCGCTACCGTTAACACGAATGCGACGGTGTCGGCGCCCGGCATCACGCTGACCGGTGGAGCCGTGACGATACGCGGCGGCAACAGCGGCTCTGCATCGGCGTACGGTACGGAAGCCAGCAATAATGCAGGCACCTTGAATGCGAATGCCAGTGTCAGTGCCACCAACAATCTTACGGTAACTGCCACAAGCCTGACGGTTCGCGGTGGGAACAACAACGAGGCCAGTGCTTCCTCTTCAGGTGCGCATACCGCCGTGCTGAATGCAAACGCAGGCCTGAGTGCCGGTGGTGCAATGACGCTCAATATTTCCGGGCCGGTGCTGATCGCGGGCGGCGACTTTAATTCCGCCAGCGCATCAAGCGGCATGAACACGGCGACGCTCAATGCCAACGCTACGGTATCGGCAGGCACGACACTCACCATGTCAGCCACCCAACTTACCGTGCGGGGTGGTGATTCCGCCGATGCCGATGCATCGTGGACGGGAGTCAACACGGCGACGACGAATGTCAATGCAACGCTTTCTGCGGGCGGCAATATGACGCTGACCGCGACCTCCGGCGGCATGCTGATCCGCGGCGGCGATTCGGGATCGGCATCGGCTTCCAGCGGCGGCATCAACAACGCAACGACGAATGCCAATGCACTGGTTTCATCCGGCGGTTTGTTGACTGTGAATGCGACGGGCGGCCTCACCGTGCGCGGCGGCAATAACGCCTCGGCCAGTGCCTCCGATTCCGGCCGGAACACTGCGTTGATGAACACGAATGCTTCCGTGCTGGCCGATGCCATGAGTCTGACGGTAGCGGGGCCGGTGCTGATCCAGGGTGGATCGAATGCCTCCGCAGAAGCCAGTTGCTGCGCCAATGCCACCACGATCAATTCCTCGACCATCAATGCCAATGCCACGGTGCGGGCGACGAACGGGTTGACACTGACGATCACCGGCGGCGGCTTGACGGTGGCTGGCGGCGATTTTGCCACGGCAGAACCCAGCGAGGGTTCCGGCCAGTTTTTTGCTGCCACGAATGTGAAGGGCGAATTGTCGGCTGGCGGCAGCCTGTCGATCAACGTTGCCGGCGGGCCAGTGACCGTTCGCGGCGGTGATTACGCTTCTGCCTATGCCTCGGCGTCGTCGGCAGCTGCCCAGGTTACGGGCACGACAGTCGCTACCGGCAAGATCGCTGCGGGCGGCAACCTTGACATCATTGCATCGTCGATGACGGTGCGTGGTGGGGATAATGCGTCTGTTTACGCTAACGGCTCGGGCGTTGCCGGCATCGTGACTGCGAACACCGCTGCAGATGGCATGCTGCTCGCGGGCGGCAGCATCAACATCAACACCGGCAGCCTGACGGTACGTGGTGGCAACAATGCCAGCGCGAGTGCCAATGATTCGGGCCAAGTCAGCGCGCTGGTGACGGCCAATGGTGTATTGAGCGCCGGGACCACGCTCAATATAACCAGCACGGGTGGCATATTCTTGTCGGGTGGCAATAATGCGGTGGCTTCGGCCTCGAACGCCGGATCCGGTGGCGCCAACAATGCGTCCGTGAGTGTCGGAGCGCTGGTTGCCGCCGGTGGCATGGCAACGATCAGCGCCGGCAGCATGACCATAGCTGGCGGCATGCAATCTTCTTTCGAGAGGGCGTACGCGGGGGGATCGGGTGCCAATACCGCAGTGACGCTGGCCAATGCCAACATCGCAACCACGGGCGACTTCAGTTACACCGGGGGCACGGTGACGCTGACGGGCGGCGTGGCACGCACGCAAGGTGGCGCCGGAGTCGGTGCTGCCACTACTGCCGAAGCCAATGCCGGTACCCAGATTGCCGGGGTGAAGACGCTCAACATATCCGGCGATCTGCTGATTCTCGGGGGCTCGGCCTTCGACGACGGGCTCGATGCCACCAACGGTATCGCCATGGCGCGCGCCATTCTTGATCCGGGCGCACTGACAATTTCCACCCTGGGTGACGTGATGGTGACGGGGGGCAGTTTTACCGGGCAGGGATCGGCCTACAGCACCATGATGGCGCTGGGGCCGATCAACCTGACTATTGGCGGCAGCACCGGGCTGACGCTGACTGGTGGTTCCAGTACTGCCGTAACGGCGGATCCCAGCAGTCCGATCACGTTCATATTTACTGGCGGTGGCACACAGAACATCATAAACAATCTTCCGCTCGACAGTGCCTCGATACAAACTGCACTGTTCATTTCGCTGTCGCCCCCACCAACGTTGCCGCCGCCCCCGACAGGAGAGCTTCCGGTCGATCTCGAACTCGTTAATCAGGTCCTGATCAAGTCTGTAAACGAGTCCGGCAATACTTCAGAACTGCAGCCGACGGTATCCGCAGAGGGGCCGATCGATCAGGTCGAAAAGAAGAAAAACGAGGCACCCGTCTGCCGGTAGCGTTCCCGGTTTTGCGCCCTGCGTGCGGTTCGTGTGACATGCAGGGCTGAGCGATGCAAAATATGCTAATTCATTCCGATAACAGATCGCTGCGTGCGAGCCAAAAACATGGGCGTCGAAATCAAGCTGACCGACAAGGAATTCCCGGTTTCACCGGTTTTTATCGATTTTTTGCACCGCCACATTGAGGACGAGGCATTCGAGGCTTCCTGGCATGATCAGTTAAGCGAGCAACTTGTTCCGGCGCAGGCCGAGGAACGTCAGAAAGCCGCTGTGGCGGTTGCCGACCAAGTGTTGCAGAACCCGACCGGTCAGAAAGCGATCATCCGCAGCTATGAACTGCTCACCGCGCTGCTGGTCGGTCAACCCGACAAACTACGCTCCTTTCATGAGCGCTACCGTTTCATTTGTATAGTGGGCTGTCCGCGTCACGGTGGATCCTATCTGACCAAGCAGCTGTTTCTGGCAGTCGGGCTGGATCCCGACCGAGTACCAAATGCGATTGCTCATGACGGTTTTCCTGATGCCTCGCCGTTTTCATTCAAGGAAAACTACAACTCCCTGACCACGATGACCCAGAACATGGCAGAGTATCTGGCGATGGTGGAGGTGTTTTTCGCCAATTCGCGTCTGTTCGACAATCTGGTAATCGTGCCCAAGAAGGCGACCAAAGCCGCTTATCACGGTGCGTTCTTCAACACCGCCTTCGGCCCCCATACCGAATATGTGATTACCCTTCGCCATCCGCTTGCGGCATGCATTTCGACTTACGAGAAATCGACCGGGTTGCCTGCGGGCGGCAAGTTCCAGGTGCGTGGAAATATCGAAGAATGGGCGCGCCGTGACAATGAGTTTACCGGGGCGGATTCCGCAAAGATCCTGGATCAGGATTACTTTGATGTTTACCTGCGCTACTGGGAACAGTATCACAGCAATCTTGCATTGACTGGCCTCTCGGCCAATCGCAACTGGAAACTGGTGCCTTATGGCCGGGACAGCATGATGAAAGTTGCCCAGGACTGGTTTTCACGCTTCCGCAATAAAGGGCAGGCGGAGGATTTCAAGGTTTTCGACAAGCGCGATCGTCATCCTGAATGGCGACCCCGGGCCGAAACCAGCATACGCCATGTTGCGGAGACATGGCAGGGTATAGGTATTAAATTCCCGGTCGATGAAATCATGGAAGGCTGGTAATGCTAGACGATGTAGCCGCGTCTGGGCCCGATCGCAGAGTTTGTGAAAATGCGCGATGTGATGCCTGCACAGAATTGTCTGAACGTAGGGGAGAACCATGGGGTTGCAAAGACTGCATGTCGCGGCGCGTTACAGTGAAGCCGCCATTTTCAACGGTGTAGTGTACCTGGCTGGCATGGTGCCGGAATGCGCTGCCGCCGACATCCGCAGCCAGACGGCAGATGTGCTGGCGCAGGTGGATTTAAGGCTGAAAGAGGCGGGCAGCAACAAGACCTGTCTGTTGCGCACGCAGATTTTTCTCGCCGACATCAAGGACATTGCGGCCATGAACGAGGTCTGGGATGCCTGGGTCAGCCCGGGCTCGGCGCCGCCGCGGGCCACCGTGCAGGCGCCGTTGTCGGATCCGCGTTACCGGATTGAGATCGTGGTGACTGCGGCGCAGTCGGCGGCAGCGTAAAATCGTTTTGTTACCGCTAGTCTCGTTCTGTGCGAAAAAACGGTTATTTCCAGAGGCCCATGAATGTATGAGCGCATCCATAAATTAAAAATAAGTAATTGTTTTTGTTAATAATATTACGTTGGTAGAGACTGACATTAAGACGGCGTAAGAATCAGCTTGTATTCCTGCAAATCAATGCAGGGAACATTACCGGGCTTGGTGTGCGGAATAGCTGCGAAACAGGGCTGAGTTCAGTGCATTATCGCCATTCGCTTGCCCCTTCTGTAAATCGCAAAGTGGGCCCAGTTAAAGCATTCATGGCCAAGTGACCGCAGTCTGAAAGTTGAGGCTGCAATACCCGAAGTTAGGTTGTAATCTCACGCTGACAGGATGCCGGCGTCCAGTGGAGGCGAAAAGGGAGAGGTTTTTTGAAGATTATGCGGAAATTTACACTGGAGGGCAGAGCATGAGCGACCCTGATCGCCGGGATGATGCAGAAGCGCATAAGCTTGCTGAGGCTCTGGGTCTCAACAACCTGTCGGAATTGCATTTAAAGCAGTTGCTGTCGGCTTCACGTGTCGCCGCGGAGCGGCGATTATTGATGAATACCGATTCCCTCATCCCTGCCGATGAGCCGGCGCTGATTTTTCGCCTTCCTTAACGTCGCAGGCTGCCATGAGTGAACTCGGATATCTGGGGATCGCGGAAGCTTCCGGGCTGATCCGCAACAAGAAACTTTCGCCGGTTGAATACACCAAGGCGCTGATCGCTCGGGTTGAGCGTTACGACGGCAGGCTCAACGCTTTTTTGCGCTTTACGCCAGAGATTGGGCTTGCCGATGCCAAGCGTGCCGAGTCCGAAATTGTTGCCGGCAACTGGCGCGGACCATTGCATGGTGTGCCCTACGGACTGAAAGACATCATTGATTACGCGGGACTGCCCACAACGGCGCACTCTGCAATTCTCAAGGATCACGTTGCTGTCGAGGATGCATATGTAACGCAGAAGCTTCGCGCCGCCGGTGGTGTGTTCATGGGCAAGCTTTCCACTCATGAATTCGCCATCGGTGGACCGTGCTTTGATTTGCCATGGCCTTCCGCGCGCAATCCCTGGAATCGGGACCACTTCTGTGGTGGTTCCTCCAGCGGTTCGGGCGTAGCCACGGCTGCGGGGTTTGTGCCGCTGGCGATCGGTTCGGATACCGGAGGCTCCATTCGCAACCCCGCCACCATGTGCGGCATCACCGGAATGAAGGGGACTTATGGTCTGGTCAGCCGCAGAGGCGTCTTCCCGCTGGCCTATTCACTCGACCATGTGGGGCCGTTGACCCGGACGGTCCGGGATAATGCCATCGTGCTGAACCTGATCGCAGGCCACGACGCATTTGATCCCGGTAGCGCAGCCCGTGCTGGCGTGGATTGCACCGCACAGCTGGGGCGCGGCATAGAGGGTTTGCGTATTGGTGTCATCCGGCACTTTTATACTGAGGACGTTGCAGCGGATCCTGAAATGTCGGCAGCCATTGATGCTGCGGTGACCAAAATGAGCGAACTGGGCGCGAGGGTTCAGGAGATTCGCACCGCACCATTGCAACAGTTTGCGGCCTGTAACCGGATCATTCTGACGGCAGAGGCTTATGCCATACACCAGAGGTGGTTGCGAGAACGACCACAGGACTATGGCTCCATCACGCGGCAGCGCCTTTTCCATGGCGCGGTAGTCAGCGCCGCGGACTACATCAATGCGATGCGCTTGCGCGCCAGGCTGACGGCAGAGTTTCATGCACTGTTCGAGGACGTTGATGTGCTTGTGACCGCCAGTGCGCATGATCCGGCGTGTCGTATCGATGACCCGGAAGCCTGCGAATACACTTATGGTCGTCAGGCGCGTGCACCTTTCAACATCACTGGAAGCCCGGCGATGGCGATTCCGGTGGGGTTCAGCGCTAGCGGGTTACCCTTAGGAATGCAGATTGTCGCCGCGCCCTACCGTGAGGCACTGGTGTACCGTGTCGGTGCGGCTTATGAGGGCGCGACGTCTTGGACACAGCGCCATCCCGAGCTGGCTGATGGGTAGTTGGGATTCATGAAGACCGTTCTTGACTGATTTGGCAGGCTTGTTTTTTGCTAGACCATGCCGCATGCAAACGGGAAATGCGGAACCCCCGGATGCTTCGGAGGTTGATGATTGGATTTTTCAAACAATTAAGGGAGAGAGCATGAACAAGTTTGCTGTGTGCGCAGGCCTTGTGGGTGTGACGCTTTCAATATTCGGCTTGTCCAGTACGGCTTTGGCTGCTGCACCATGGCCAGACAGGCCCATACGCGTGATCATTCCCTGGGCGCCGGGCGGCAGTACGGACATCACTGCCCGCATCCTGGGAGCCGATCTGACCAAGCGGTTGAAACAGCAAGTCATTATTGAGAACCGGGCCGGGGCCGGCGCGATTGTCGGCATGCAGTTCACTGCGCAGCTGCCACCGGATGGATATAGCTTTCTGCTGACCTCCACAGGTTATGGCTTCCTGATCAGCAAGGCTAACGTTGATCTGGTGAACAGCTTTGCTTCGGTGGCGATGATCGGTTTTGGTGACAGCGCGCTCGTGGTGAACCCCCATCTTCCGGTGAATTCAGTCAAGGAATTGATTGCGCTGGCGAAGAAGCGACCGGGCGAGATCATGTATTCATCCTCCGGAGTCGGTGGTTTTCCGCACATGAATACCGAACTGTTCAAGCTCATGGCAGGGGTTGACCTGACACACGTACCATTTAAAGGCGGTGGGCCGGCTATTGCAGATACTGCTGCGGGTAATACGCAACTGCAATTAGGTTCCTTGCCCACCGTGATCGGGCAGGTGCGCGCCAAGCGCCTGAAGGCGATTGCCATCGGCGGCCCCAAGCGTAATGCGATGCTGCCGGACCTGCCGACGATCAGCGAGTCGGGTGTGCCTGGATTTCAGACCCAAATCTGGTTCGGTGTGTTCGCGCCGAAAGGGACACCGCCTAACTTGATCGCGTCGATGCACGGTGCAATCAACGAGGCGATCAGCACTGCGGACACGATCAAACGGCTGGAGGAGCAGGGGGTAGAGGTTGAAAAAATGACCACGGCCCAGTTCGCCAAGTTGATGGAGTCCGAGCAGGAAAAATGGGCCAAAGTCATCAAGCAGGCCAACATCAAGGGCGAATAACGCTCTGAAATATGGTTAGAGGAAGAATGAGTAGCCCATTGGAAAGCAGCAAGGTTGTATCAGAGATCGCTCAAATGTCCGCGACGGTAGCCAGTGCTGCCATTCATGCAGGAGAATTGACCTCTGAGGCTTTGGTGGCCGCGTGCCTTGAGCGTATTACGCAGCGTGAAGGGGAGGTTCGTGCCTGGGCCTGGATCGATCCTGATCTGGCCCTGGCTCAGGCTCGTGCCGCAGATCGTGTAAAGCCACGCTCAAGATTGCACGGTATCCCGGTGGGCATCAAGGACGTGATTGACACGTTTGACATGCCCACGGAGTATGGCTCTCCCATCTATAAATCACACCGCCCCGCAGCGGACGCAGCTTGTGTTGCTCAGATCCGCGAACTGGGTGGTGTGATTCTCGGTAAGACGGTTTCGACCGAGTTTGCGACCCGCCATCCCAATAAGACGCGCAATCCCCATCGGCTAACCCAGACGCCGGGCGGTTCTTCCAGCGGGTCTGCGGCTGCAGTCGCTGATTTTATGGTGCCGCTCGCGCTGGGTACTCAAACCTCGTCATCGGTAATTCGCCCTGCCGCTTATTGCGGTGTGGTGGGGTACAAGCCTTCATTTGGTTTGATTAACCGGGCCGGCATGAAGTTTCTGTCCGAGTCGCTCGATACGATCGGCGTGCTGTCCCGTACCGTTGAAGATGCGGCGCTGCTTACCGCAATGCTGACCGGCATTGCGGAAGCTGCACCGCAAGGCACTGCGGTTGCACCCACACGGATTGGTTTGTGTCGCACACCTTGGTGGAGCCAGGCCGACGCTGCAGTGCAGGCAAACCTTGAAGGTGCCGGCGCTAAACTGGCGAAGGCAGGGGCGCAGGTGAGCGAGTTACTCTTGCCGCCCGACTTTGTGCGACTGAATGAAGTGCAGATCACTCTCAGTTCCTATGAGTTCTATCGCGCACTGACGCACGAGCGTGTCCGCCACCCTGATTTGATCTCGCCCAGTCTGACCAGTCGCATCGCGGCGGGCGGCAAAGTAACCCGCGCAGAGTATGAGGCGGTTTGTGCGTTAACCCGCCAATGCCAGGCATGGATGGTAACGGCCATGAGCCACTATGACCTGATCATTGCGCCCTCCACACCCGGTGAGGCGCCGGACATTGCCGGCACCGGCGAGCCGACCTTCGGATTGATGTGGACGCTCTTGCAGATGCCTTGTATGAGTGTGCCCTGCGGTGTCGGCCCAGGGGGCTTGCCCCTGGGTGTGCAACTCATTGCTGCGAATGGGCGGGACAGCGCGCTGTTTGGTTACGCGGCGTGGGCGCAGCAGGTGCTCGCTGATTAACTGGATGCAAAAGCAGTCTTTGTTATTCCTGCTGGATTGGACAAATGGATTGGACAAATACTTAAATTGTTCAATAGATGCCAGTAGGTTTATTTAAAGCCAGTTTAACTAATTGATTTTAAACACAAATAAATGATGGAAGTGGTGTGAATTGAACCGTCGTCATAATCGATATTTCTTTAATCAGATCATTGTGTTGATCGTCGCTAAGACCTCAAACAAATTTACACAAAATTCCGGACACTTCCGTCTGAGATGACATCTTTTTAATAAAAAATATGAGCAGGAGGAGAGTTATGAAACTCGTAAGGATTACTGTATGCGTAGTGTGGTCATTGATCGGCATCGCCGCAGCCTCGGCTCAAAACTACCCGTCAAAGCCCATTCGCCTTATTTCCCCTTATCCGCCTGGCGGCGGGACTGACGCAACAGCGCGAATTATTGCGCAGGCTCTGGGCGATCAAATGGGTCAGCAAGTCGTGGTTGATAGTCGAGGTGGTGCAAGCGGGCGAATTGGTACTGAGCTTGCTGCAAGGGCTGCTCCGGATGGTTATACGCTGGTGCTGGGCAACGTTGCGCCGCTTGCCATCCTTCCGGGATCGGGCACAAAGCTCACTTATGATCCTATTACGAGTTTTTCGCCGGTCAGCCTGCTGGCTAAATCCGACTACGTTCTGACTGTGCATCCTTCACTTCCGGTTCGATCCGCGAAAGAATTGATTGCACTTGCGAAGTCCAAACCGGAGCAATTGACTTATGCGTCCAGTGGCAACCTGGGGGGGCCGCATCTTGCCGGGGAAATGATTAATCTGATGGCTAAAGTCAAAATCATCCACGTGCCCTATAAAGGAAACGGTCCTGCTGCCATTGCTTTGCTCACCGGGGAAAGCACGATGATGTTCGGTAGCGGGCCTTCCGTAATGCCCCATGTCAATGCAGGCAAGATGCGTATTCTCGCCACGACTGGCCTCAAGCCTTCAATCAAGGGCGTGCCGACCATAAGCGAACTGCTGCCAGGGTTCGAGGTGACGCAGTGGTATGGAATCCTGGTGCCCGCCGGTGTGTCTAAAGACATTGTTGATCGATTGAATGCTGAGATCGTCAAGGCAATCGCAACCCCAAAAGTGGCTGAAACATTGGTCAGACTTGGAACAGAGCCCGTATCAACAACACCAGCTGAGTTTGCAGCTTTTATAAAGTCGGAAGGTGATAAATGGGGCAAGGTAATCAAGTCGGCTGGCATCAAGGGGGATTGATTCTTGAGTAAGGGGAATTCCGAAAAATCCGACGTGGTTGATGAGTTCGAGTTCTTCCTCGGAAAGCAATGGTCGGATGGCTTCCCGGTAGTGACGCCTACCGAGGAGCGCGTTCAGTGGATGCTAGGCGGTACACGGCGTGATCCTGGGGAGTTGGTCGGGAATATTCCGCCGGCAATGGAGCCCGCCACCGTCCGCACGGTTGCTATTCATGCGCTGATGGCAGGCTGTAAGCCAGAGTATCTACCCGTGGTTCTTGGCGGAATGGCGCTGATGCTGCGGGAGGAGTTCAATCTGAATGGCGTGCAGGGCACTATGCACGGCGTGGCACCATTAATGATCGTAAATGGCCCGTATTCCCGAAAAATTGGTCTGCATGGCGGCAATGGATGCTTTGGTCCCGGATTCCGCGCCAACGCGACGATTGGCCGTGCGATTCGATTGATCCTGACCAACCTTGGAGGGGGTATTCCGGGGGTCGGATCCGCCACGGTGTTTTCCACACCCCTGAGATATACCGCCTGCGTTGCGGAGAATGCTGACAGAAGTCCGTGGCCCAGTCTTGCAGAGACGCGAGGTTATAAAGAAACAGATGATGTCATTACCTGTGTCATGGTGGAGAGTCCGCGGCTTTGTTACGACGATGTCAGCCAAGATCCTGAGCGGCTGCTGATAGGAATCGCCGATGGTATGGCGGCGATGAGTTCATGGAACATGCATGTTCGCTCAGACATGGTGGTGGCTATGGGCCCTGAGCAGGCAACGATCTGTTCCAAGGCGGGCATGAGCCATGAAGATGTTCACCAAAAGCTTAGCGAAATGGCGGGGCGTCGTGTCGGGGATCTTAAACGGGGCGGTAATTGGCGTCGGGAGCGCGCCCTGAAAATAAACATCAACCCTGATGATGATGAATGCTTCGTGCCGGTCATCAAGGACAAGCGAGACTTGCATCTCGTTGTGGCGGGCGGTTGGGGACCATTGACCGCGGTATGTCATGGCTGGGGTGGTGGCAGTCGCGCGGTACATGGACTGTATTCGATCTGAATCTGGGGCAGCATTTTCATGAACGGATCACGGCTGTTGAACATCAAATCCGGGAGCAAGAAGTGACTGAAGCTGTAGATGAATTCGAGTTTTTCCTGAATAAACAGTGGTCCGATGGTTTTCCTGTCGTAACGCCAACAGAAGCTCGTTTGGAGAGCATGCTGAAAGGGACTCGTCGCGATCCCGATGAGGTGATTGGAAACATCCCGCCTGCAATGGAGCAGGCAACGGTCAGGATTGTTGCGATACACGCGCTGATGGCCGGCTGCAAACCCGAGTATTTACCTGCGGTATTGGGGGGGATTAATCTGATGTTGCGTGAAGAATTCAACATGAATGGTGTTCAGGGCACCATGCATGGGGTGGCGCCGTTGATGATCGTCAACGGCCCATATGCGAAAAAAATCGGAATTCACGGGGAAAACGGGTGTTTTGGCCCCAGCTTCCGGGCTAATGCCACCATTGGCCGAGCCATTCGTCTGATGATGCTTAATCTTGGTGGCGGCATTGCCGGCATCGGGTCTGCCACCATTTTTTCTACCCCCTTGCGCTATACCGCTTGTATTACCGAGAACACGACGCAGAGTCCGTGGGAAACACTTGCGGTCTCAAAGGGATACTTGGAAACCGACAACGTTATCACTTGCGCAATGGTGGAAAGCCCCAGGTTGTGTTTTGACGACGTCAGCCAGGAACCAGATCGTCTGCTGAATGGCATCGCAGATTCCATGGTGGCCATGGGATCCTGGAACATGCACGCGCGCTCCGACATGGTGGTTGCCATGGGACCTCAGCACGCCACTATTTGTTCGAAGGCAGGGATGAGCCGGTCAGACGTGCATGACCGGCTTTGTAAGATCGCCGGTCGTAAAGTCAGGGATCTCAAGAATGGCGGAAACTGGCGTCGGGAGCGGGCACTGGGGTTTCCCATCAAAGTAAATCCGGATGATGACGATTTTTTCATCCCTGCAATAAAGGAAGCGGATGACCTTCAACTGATGGTTGCTGGCGGCTGGGGGCCGTGCACAGCGGTATGTCATGGCTGGAGTGGTGGCAGTAAAGCTGTCCACGGAAAATACGAAATTTAAGTCGAAATACTCACACTGGAGATGATGATGGCAAATGACTTGGGGTTTATTGATCCAACGGCCGGAGGTGGTAAGGCTATGGTGGCCTTGGCGCCCCGTCCGATGGATTTGGCCGGGAAGGTAGTTGGCTTGTTGGACAACACCAAAGAGCAGGGCACCCTGATCCTCGAGACAATTGGTAAGGTTCTACAGGAGAAATACGGGGTTGCCAAAGTGATCCTGCGTGCCAAGGAGCACTATTCCAAGCCAGCTCCCGATGCTCTGATTGATGAAATGTCCAAAGAGGTTCAGGTGGCTATTGCTGCCGTCGGTGGTTGAGGGTCTTGCACGTTGTGCAGTGTGCACGACACAATCGAATTTGAGAAACGCGGGATACCGGCGACGGTGGTAATAACGCAGGCTTTCAAGAATGCTGCGGTATTCCAGTTCAAGGGCAAGGGCATGGCGGGGCATCCGTATATCGAGATGCCGCACCCGATCAGTAATCTGAAACCGGAGGAGATGCGGGAGCTCACGCTTCGCTATGTCGATCAGTTGGTCAAGCAGATTACCGCTTAAAGACGTTACGGCCTCTGCAGTCAGCACAACTACTGGTTTTAAGTGGTTGTGCTGGGTGTCCCGCTGGAAATCAGGCTAATGCGCCGGAGCGGGCAATATCGCCTGCATCGGCAAGGTTTTCAAGGTTCCAGCAATGATCGATCAAATTGTTCTGACGTGTTTTGCTTAGAATGCCGTCGGTGAGATGGATGAATTTTGTTTCCAGGTCTTGGTCGCTCATCGGCTGTTCCAAAGATCCCACCGGGTGCTTGACCAATCGTTCGAGCCTTCGCCCATCCTTCAGGGTGATTTGCACGTGCGCCTGGGCCCAGCTCAGGGATTCATCGATGGTAGCGTAGACGCGGCGGCGCAGGCTGGTCACAGTCGGGTCGTTAACGCATTCATCACTGAATTGAATTTCACCACCCGCACCCTGGCATAGCGCAGCGGCGGCTGCGTGGAATACGCTGAATTTTCCTTCAAGGCCGGTTCGAGGATCGATTTTCCCCGTGAGTTCAAGCACGATTTTTCCGACTTTCAGGTCGATTCTTTCGACCATATCAGGCGTTAGTCCATATTCATTACGCAGTTGTATACAGCCATCAATGGCTCCGTGTACCACCAGTCCGCAGGCGAACGGTTTATACATGTTTCGCATCAGTTCGAACGATTGTCCCCAAGGAGCAATAATCGGAGCAGGGTCAAATTTTGTTGACAATACATGTCCAAAGCCCCGAGGTGCTTCGATGCCGTGTTCAGAGCTTGTGAAGCCATTCGCAGCAAGAAATGCGGCATGCAGTCCATTTTGCGCGGCACGTCCCGGGTGGAGGCACTTGCACATTGAGCCGAACATTTCGCGCAATCCCGAGGCTTGCGTGGCAGCGATTCCGAGCGCCCACGACATTTGTTGCTGATCTAAACCAAGAATCTTGCCAGCGGCCGCCGCAGCCCCGAAAACACCGACAGTGCCGGTAATGTGCCAACCTGCGTCGTAGTGATTTGGCACTACTGCAAGGCCGATCCTGCATTCAACTTCCACGCCGACTACAAAGGCGTGGATGATGTTGGGGCCACTCGTTCCTTTCCATTCAGCGAGTGCAAGTAGTGCGGGCCAGACTGGGGCGCTGATATGGATAGCCTCAACGTGTGTATCGTCATAATCGAGAACATGCGAACTAATGCCGTTCAATAGTGCTGCATTAAGGATATCCAGCTTTTCTGACCGTCCCAGAACGCTGGCTTGGTTGGAACCGGAAAAAGGGCGCACAGCTTTCAGCGCCTTCTCGACAGTGGGGTGAGACGCGCCACCGATTGAACAACCACACAGATTCAGCAGCGCCCGAGATGCCTCGTGCCGAACGTCCTTCGGGATGTCCTCATATCTCGAGCCGACGATGTATTGCGCAAGCGTTTTAGTAACTTCCATAGGTCAGTTGATCGTTTGTAGTTGTTCTTTGAGGGTGTGAGCTTTTATGTGTTGTCTTGCACAGGGGGAGTGAGGGGCATCGGGTGAATGGGGTTGAGTAAGTCTTGCGTTATGTCCGACTGGTTTTAATGTCGAATTTCCCCCATAAATTTACCGGGCATGGAATTCGCACAACGGCTCAGGACAGGGCTTCGAAGCGGCGCTGCCCCATGTTGTCTGGCACCGGCTGATGGTGTCGTAGACTGTTGAATAAAGGGGGATTAGGACGCGGGACGGAGTATCCGATCCGCGAATAAAAACCCTTAATAATCAATAAGTTGGTGGAGGCGGCGGGAATTGAACCCGCGTCCGCAAGTCCTCCACAGTCAGGACTACATGCTTAGCCTGGTTATTTGGATTTCGCCTTGCACCCGCCAGCCGGCAGGCTGATGTTTGGCTAGCCGCTTCGACGGATCCGCAGGGCTAAGCGACCAAACCCTGCAGAGGGGCTGATGTGAATGACACTGCACCCTCAAACAAGGTCGGCTTGCGCTTTCCTTATCTGTGAGCCTGACCCATCAGCAGGTCAGTGCAGCGTCTCGCCGGTATTAGGCGGCGAGAGAATAACGCTCGTCGTTGGCGTGTAAAGAATTTCCAGCGGATTTACAAGGTAACTGGACCTTGGCATGCCCTGTGCTGCTTTGTAACCCACGTCGAAACCAAGTCGCCCCCGATTTCTTATTACTAGGACATTATCGCACACCCATCAGTTCCCGCTGCTGGTGATCCCCGGGGTTACAGCCGTCTGCTCTGAGTTCGCCGTGTGGCGATCTGGGAAATGGGTTTCCTGGCGGCCGCCGGCCCGGCGGTGGGTGCGCCTGTCGCGGCGGCCAGAGTCGGGTGATCCGATTGCAACATCTCGGTGACATCCTGACGAAGACTGTAGGGCAGGTCCATGGTGGCAAGCTGTTGCAGTCTGGATTTTGTGTCGGGCAGCGTGTGCAGGCCGAGCATATACATCAGCAGGTCGTCCGCGGTGGCCATGTTTCCCGAATTACGGGTTAATTCTTCAGGCAGCCCAATCATCAGTGAATTGGCGGCAGGAAACAGTATGCTCGCCACAAAGTCGCCGCAGTTCAGGCAGATTCGTTCGCCGGGTTGCCGGAAAATGCAGTAGGGCGTTTCCTCGTCAACCCAGTAAGCCACCCGGCGCGACAGGTCATTGCGCAGGGTTTGCATTTCGCCTGCGGTCCGGAAGGGGCGGATGCCGTGCAGATGTTCAATAAAAAATGTCTTGCCAGCGATATTCAAGATGCCGTTTTTGACGAACTCAGAAACGATTACGCCGGCGCCTGGAAACGACCACGCAACGCGCTGGTCTTCCAGTTCAATGCCGACCTGGTCTTCGGGCGTGCCGTCCGGATGTGTGATCAGGAAATAGTGGACATAACCGGCCTGGCCATCAGCGACATCGGTGACGGCACGGATACTCTTCGCGCCAGCGGGTATGGCCGGTGAAGCGACCCTTGGCGGTTCGAGCGCGGCGGCCTGTGCAACGGCGCTGGCCAGCATGAACACAAGGACATGGATGGCAATCCATCGTGGGAGATATCGCATAACACGTGGATGCTCCCACGGCAGCGCCAGTCACTCTACCGAGGTATGACAAAAAGTCACGCAATAATGACTAATAAAAACAATGAATTACATCAATTTTTTGAGGATATCCGCGGGCGAATCGACCACGCTGTCGGCGCCCCAGGCATCCGGATTGCTGCCATTGAGGTAGCCGAAGCGCACGGCGATGGTCTGCATGCCCGCGGCTTTGCCGGCCTGGATGTCGCGTTCGTCGTCGCCGACGTAGATGCATTGCTCAGGTGCGTAGCCGATAATCTTTGCTGCGGCGAGCAGCGGTGCCGGGTGCGGTTTCATGTGCGGCGTGGTGTCGCCGCCGATAATGCAGGCGGCGCGTTGGGCGTAACCCAGTTGCTGCATCAATGGTTTGGCGAAACGTTCCGCCTTGTTGGTGACGATGCCCCAGATGATGTTGCGCTGTTCCAGGCGAGCTATGAGTTCCGCCATGCCGGTGAACAGCGCAGTGTCGCAGCACAGGTTGTTTTCATAAATGTGCAGAAACTCCTCGCGCATGGCCGGGTAGTCGGCGTGGTCCGGTCCAATGCCGAAACCGACGCCGAGCAGGCCGCGCGCGCCCAGCGACGTCACGCGGCGGGTATCTGCCAGAGGCACCGGTGCCAGACCGCGTGCCGCGCGCATGGCGTTGACGGCGCGGCCGAGGTCGGGTGCGGTATCGGCAAACGTGCCGTCGAGGTCGAACAGGACAGCCGCGGTCATGGCTGCGGTGCGCGGGCGCAGAGGATGTAGTTGACGCTGGAGTCAGCTTCGAGTGCGTAGATCTTGCTGAACGGGTTGTAGGTCATGCCGGTGATGCCGCCGATCTCGAGGCCGGCACTGCGGCAGGTGGCCGACAGTTCCGAGGGTTTGATGAAGCGGGCGTAATCATGGGTGCCGCGCGGCAGCAGGTTGAGCACATATTCTGCGCCGATGATGGCGTAGAGGTACGACTTCGGATTGCGGTTCAGCGTGGCAAAAAAGGCATAGCCGCCCGGTTTCAGCAGCGCGGCGCAGGCACGTACTGCCGATGCGGGATCGGGCACGTGTTCGAGCATTTCCATGCAGGTCACGACATCGAAACCGTGCGGCGCTTCCTGTGCCAGTGCTTCGACGGCGATGTTGCGGTAAATCACTTCGAGCTTCGATTCCAGCAGGTGCAGTTGCGCGACTTTCAGCGGCTTGTCGGCGAGGTCGATGCCGGTCACTTTCGCGCCGCGTGTTGCCATGGCTTCGGTGAGGATGCCGCCGCCGCAACCGACATCCAGGACCATTTTGCCGCGGAGCTCCGCGATGCCGTCGATGTAATCCAGCCGCAGCGGATTGATTTCATGCAGCGGCCGGAATTCACTCTCGGGATCCCACCAGCGGTGGGCGAGCTCGCTGAATTTTTCCAGTTCTGCTGGATCGACGTTGGTATTCATGACGGACGTATTCTCATTTGCCATTGCCGGGCTTTGCCACGGATCGCGGCTTCATCGAGGTTGAGCAGTTTACCGTCAACCAGCCGCCGTTCGCCGCCGACCCAGACATCACTGACATGTTCGCGTCCTGCAGCGTATACGAGATGCGAAACCGGGTCGTAACAGGGAGACAGTGCGATCGCCGCCAGGTTCACTGCGGTCAGGTCGGCGAGTTTTCCCGGGACGATGGAGCCGATTCGGTCCTGCAGGCCCAGCGCGCGCGCGCCGCCCAGCGTGGCACATTCCAGTGCTTTATGCGCGGGCATGGCGGTCGCATCTCCCGTGCTGCCTTTTGCCAGCAAGGCGGCAAGGCGCATTTCGCTGAACAGGTCGAGCCGGTTGTTGCTGGCGGCGCCGTCGGTGCCGAGTCCGACATTGATTCCGGCCTGCAGCAATTTTGTGACGGGCGCGATGCCGCTGGCGAGTTTGAGATTCGTCGACGGACAGTGCGCCACCGAGCAGCCGTGACGGGCGAACAGCGCGATTTCGTGTTCATCCAGATGCACGCTGTGCACGGCGATCAGTCCCGGACCCAGCAACCCGGCTTTTTCAAGCCGGGTCAGTGGCCGCATGCCATATTGCGCCAAGCTGTCGGCGATTTCCTGCGCTGTTTCGTGGATATGGATGTGTACCGGGAGTTCCAGTTCACCGGCAAAAGTGGCGATTTGCGCAAAGGTGGCGTCCGAGACTGTGAACGGCGCGTGTGGCGCAAGACAGAACGTCAGCAGCGGTTCGTCGCGCAGGGTGTCACGCAGGGCCATGCCTTTGGCCAGATAGTCCTGGGCGTCGCTGGCATAGGCCGAGCGAAACTCGACGGCAATAATGCCGAGCATGGCGCGCATCCCGGACTGCAGCGCTGCACGGGCAGTGGCTTCCGGGAAGAAATACATGTCACTGAAACAGGTAATCCCGCCGCGGAGCATTTCGGCGCAGGCGAGCAAAGTGCCGTCGTAGACGAATTCGTCCGAGATCAACTGTGCTTCCGCCGGCCAGATGTGGTTTTGCAGCCAGTCCATCAAAGGCAGGTCGTCAGCCATGCCGCGCATCAGGGTCATGGCGGCGTGGGTATGAAGATTGATCAGTCCGGGAATCAGTACGTGATCGGGCAGGTGGACACGGGGGGCTTCAGGGTAGCGGATCGCGGCATCAGCCACGGGCAGCACGGCCAGGATGCGATCGCCATCAATCACCACGGCATGCGCCTCGAGCACTGTGGTGGCGGGTTCGACCGGGACTACCCAGCGTGGCTCAATGACGGTCGGTGATGACATGTTGCGGGGTAAGGTTGCTGATCAGGGCGAAGAGCCGATTGTATTGCAGTATTGCAAAAAAAAAGCCCTGCCGAAGCAGGGCTTTTTTACAGTGCTGTTGCTTACGGCTTGGCTGCCGGTTTGGC
>JAYUYQ010000289.1:0-9261 GCA_043752435.1 Betaproteobacteria bacterium | reverse complement strand
TCGTCCTCGATTTTGCTCAGGCGCGCGGCCATGCCGTCGCTCTGCTGGCGCAGCTCGTCGACCCGTTTTTGCTGCTCGGCAATTTGCTTGCGCGCAATCTCGTCGTCAAACAGGCCTGCTGCTGCAGGCCCGGTTGCCAGCACACCGGAGCACAGAACCAACGCGCCCAGCGACGCGCGCAGTTTACGCGACCACATCCGGATCAGTCGTTGGGATACGCGAGGTCGGCGCGACGGTTCTCAGACCAGCTCGCCTCATCGTTCCCCGTCGATTTGGGTTTTTCCTCGCCAAAGCTGACGGTCTCAATCTGCTCACTCTGCGCACCGAGCAACTGCATCATCTGTTTGACGGCATCGGCGCGACGTTGGCCCAGCGCCAGGTTGTATTCACGGCTGCCGCGTTCGTCCGCATTGCCCTGCACAGTCATTCTCTGGCCGCGGTTCTGCTGCAGGTAGCGCGCGTGCGCTGCGACCAGCGGCTTGAACTCTTCCTTGACGATGTTGCTGTCGAGTTCGAAATAAACGCTGCGTTTGGACAGTACATTGGCGGGATCTTTCAACGGATTGCCCGATACGCCCTTGGGATCCAGCGGGGTGGTGGTCGGACCGGTGGCCACCGGTGGTTTGGTGGCCGGTTGCTGCGTTACAGGGGCTCCGCCACGGTCTTCAACGGTGGCGCCGTCCTGTTCCTTGGTGGGAGTGCTGCTGCAGGCGGCGAGTATCGCCGTTGCCAGTACTGCTGTGAGTATGCGTTTCATGATTCAGCTCCTTGTCGACTGGGGTGGTTTTGCTGAGGATAGATTTATTTATTGACCACGGGACTCCACGCAGGTTCACGCGCATCCCCGACATCAGCGGTGAAACGTTGCTTGATGCGACCATCGCTGGAAACGGCGGCCAATATACCACGGCCCCCAACCTCGGTTGCATAGAGGATGATCTTGTTGTTCGGTGCGAAACTCGGTGATTCATCAACGCCGCCTTCACTCAGCACCTGCACCTGGCGCGTCGCGAAATCCTGCACCGCGACATTAAAACGGCTGCCGCTGCGCTGGATGAAGGTGAAGCTTTTGCCGTCGGGACTGTGCCGCGCCGACACGTTGTAAGTGCCTTCAAAGGTCACGCGCTGCGGCGCACCGCCGCTGACCGGTATGCGGTAAATCTGCGGGCCGCCGCCGCGATCGGAAGTAAACAATATTGACTGACCGTCAGGCGAAAAATTAGCTTCAGTATCAATAGCCGCACTTTGCGTCAGCCGCACCGGCGCGCCCGAGCCATCGGCATTGATCAAAAACAATTGCGAGCCGCCGTCGCGGGTCAGCGTCACCGCCAGCCGTTTGCCGTCCGGCGACCATGCCGGCGCGCTGTTGCTCCCGCGAAAAGCAGCCACGGCCTGTCGGCTGCCGGTAGTCAGCGACTGTACGTACACCACCGGTTTTTTTTGTTCGAACGACACATAGGCGAGCCGCGTGCCGTCCGGCGACCATGCCGGCGAGATGATCGGTTCGTTTGAAGCCAGCACACTCTGCGCGCCAAAACCGTCGGCATCCGCAACATGCAGCTCGTAACGCGGGCCGCGTTTGACGATGTAAGTAATGCGGGTTGCAAACACGCCGGTGTCACCGGTCAGTTTTTCGTAAATGACGTCGGCGATCTTGTGCGCAGTCAGCCGCAACTGGCTTTCGGTGGCGAAATAGACGAAACCGGCGATCTGCGTCTGCTTGACCGTATCCATCACACGGAAACGGATGTCATAGCGGCCATCCGGCGCCTTGGTCACCGCGCCAATCACCACGGCATCGGCGCCACGAGCGCGCCACTGCACGTAATTCACCTGCTCGGGCTCGTAGGGCACCGGATTCATGCCGCCCGCATCGACGATCTTGAACAGTCCGCTGCGCGCGAGGTCGGCTGCCACCACCGGCGTCAGGCGCTGTGCCAGGCCCTCTTCAGCGCGGAATGGCACGATGGCCACCGGAATCTGCGTCGCACCGCCACCAATCACCTCAATGCGGAGCTGGGCTGAAACTGCCTGGGCCAGCAAGAACAGTCCGAGGAATAACAGTAAGGTTTTAAGTTTTTTCATTTTTATCTGATTCGATGCCGAGAACTGGATACGGATGTCTGGTCTGTGTGACCGCCAAGCTGCACTGAGGTTCCTTGCCAGTGTCATGCAGCAATATTACTGAAGCGGCCTGAATACCATAGTGAAACGGCGAAAATTCTGCTGAAACTGATCCCCGGTCGGCACGGCGTAGGGTTGCGCCTTGCGGATCGCGGCCTCGATGGCCGCGTCATACGCCGTGTTGCCGCTGCTTTTGCTGATACGGACATCCAGCACCTCGCCACCGGGCAGCAGTGTCACGGAAGCCTCGGCCTCGGGATTGCCCTGCAGACTGGGCGGCAACAGCACAAAGCGCCGGACCTTGGCCCGAATGCCGTCCATGTATTTGTCGATATCCCGCTTCGCCGCTGCCGCCTGTTGTGCAGCCAGCGCATCGCGCGCCTTTTGCTCTTCGGCAGCAGCGCTCTTGGCTGCAACGTCCGCGGCTTGTTTCTTTTTCAGCGCATCGGCCTCGGCACGTTTTTTCTTGTCGAGTTCGGCTTCACGCGATTTTTCGGCAGAAAGTTTTTTTGCCTCGGCCGCTTGCTGCTCCTTGAGCTTGCGCTCCTTCTCTTGTTTGTCCTTCAGCGCAATATCCGGTTTTGCGACAACTGCTGGCTCCAGCTTGGGCGGGGGTTTGATCTCGACCTTGGGTGCGGGCGGCGGCGGTTCCGGTTTGACCTGCGGTGGCGGGGGCTCTGCCCGGGGCGCCGCCACCGGCAAGTCGCGCCAGAGGTCGACGACCACCGCGGTGTCGATCTGCTTGTGCTGCCAGCTGACGCCGAACACCAGCAAAATCAGGAACAGCACATGCATCACGAAGGCCAGCCCGCCGGCGAGGGCCTGTTCGCGGGAGCTGATGGCGGCCGCTGTCATCTAAATCGTCATTTAATTACCGGGGCGGACCAGCAGCCCCACGCGCTGCACGTTGTTCCGCTGCAGCGTATCCATCACTTCGACCACTTTTTCGTAGAGCACACCCTTGTCAGCCGCAATCACCACTGCTTGGTCCGGATTGCTGGCCTGCCTCTGCTTGATCAGGGCGATTATTTCGTTCCACTGCACTTTGCGATCCGCCTTGCCGTCCTGATCACGAAACGTCATGTCGCCGTTTTTGTCGACCATGATCTGCAGCGGCGGGACTTTGATCTCGGATGACTTGCCTACCGATGGCAAATCAACCTTACTCGGGTTCATCATTGGCGCGGTGACCATGAAAATCACCAGCAGTACCAGCATCACATCGATGTACGGCACGACGTTGATCTGGTTCATCAGGCGGCGGCCGCTGCGTTTTTCGATCAGCATCTAGGAAGCCATAGAAAAATGATGGGCGAGCGCGTTGGGAGTGTAGCGACCGAGCGCACACGCCTTCGCAGCATTGATGTCCCGTCGCTCAAAAGCTTCGCCGTCATTTCTGAAATCACTGAGTCAACATTTCTGATGTTCACTCCCTTCAGTGCACCTGCCGCTGCAGGATGTTGGAGAATTCTTCGGTAAACGAGTCGAAGCGGATCGCCAGCCGGTTCACGTCGCCCGCGAAACGATTGTAGGCGACCACCGCGGGAATTGCCGCGAACAGGCCAATGGCGGTGGCGATCAGCGCTTCGGCGATGCCAGGTGCTACATGACTCAGCGTTGCCTGCCCGACATTGGCCAGCCCGCGAAAGGAATTCATGATGCCCCACACCGTGCCGAGCAGACCGACGTACGGGCTGACTGACCCGACCGTTGCGAGGAACGACAGCGAAGATTCCAGCTTGTCCATTTCGCGCTGGTAGGTGGCGCGCATCGCGCGCCGCGTACTGTCCATCAATGCGGCAACATCTACGCCGGGCTCGCGCCGGTGTTTGGTGAATTCGCGAAAACCGGATTCAAAAATGCGTTCGAGGCTGCCGGCAGAATCCCGGGCATTGACCGCGCGCTGGAACAGATCCTTCAAGTCGGCGCCACTCCAGAACTGGCGCTCGAACTCGGCGGTCTGCTGCGCGGTGCGGCGCAGCGTGAAGACCTTAAGGAAGATGTAATACCAGGAAAACAGCGATGACAGCAGCAGGATCAGCATCACCAGTTGCACCGGCACGCTCGCGCCGGTGATCAGGCTGAGCACGGACATGTCATGGGCAAGTGTCGCGTTCAATTTTGCGTTCCCGTTTCTCGTTCCATCTTTTCTTCTATTGTTATGCGCAATCCATCGGGCATGCGGGCCGGCCGCAAGGTGTCGGTGCTGACGCACACGACCGCGACTTCTGCCCGCGCGATCTCCTCGTTCCCGCGCAATACCTGCTGCAAAAACCGGATGCGGCTGCCGCCGACGTTAACGACTTCCACGGTGACCTGCAAGCTGTCGTTGAACCGCGACGGTTTCAGATATTTGATGTTCACCGCGCTCACCACGAACAACACACCATCACTGGCGGCCATCTCCGGTTGCTCAAAACCCAGCGCGCGCAACCACTCGGTACGCGCGCGCTCCATGAACCCCAGGTAGTTCGCGTAAAACACCACGCCGCCGGCGTCAGTGTCTTCGTAATAAACGCGGATCGGCCAGTGAAAGGGATGATCTGCAGCAGCAACGGCATGCGGTGCGGCTGAAGGCGGCACAGGCACAGGCCGTGGTTTTAACAATTTATTCAATTAAAACAAATATTTACGTAGATTTATCATTGCGCGGGCGGGGTTTCGGTGTTCCATAAATCCCGCGCGCCGTCGCCGCGCGGCGCGGCCAGCCCGAAGTGGCGATATGCCGACGCCGTCGCGACGCGGCCGCGCGGTGTGCGCTGCAGATATCCCTGCTGGATCAGGTACGGCTCAAGCACGTCTTCGATGGTGTCGCGCTCCTCGCCAATCGCCGCGGCAAGATTCTCGACGCCGACCGGCCCGCCGCCGAACTTGTCGATCACTGCCTGCAACAGCTTGCGGTCCATGACATCGAGTCCGACCGCATCGACATCGAGCATTTTCAGCGCATCATCGGCGACCGCCCGCGTGATCCGCCCGTCAGCACGCACTTCAGCGAAATCACGTACCCGGCGCAGCAGTCGATTGGAAATGCGCGGCGTGCCGCGCGAACGGCCGGCGATTTCATGCGCGCCCTCCGCCTCGATCCCGACCTCAAGCAGCCGCGCGGAACGCTTGACGATCTGCGTCAGCTCGTCCGACGAATAAAATTCCAGCCGCGCAACAATACCGAAACGATCGCGCAGCGGATTGGTCAGCATCCCCGCGCGCGTGGTGGCGCCGACCAGCGTAAACGGCGGCAGGTCGAGCTTGACTGAGCGCGCCGCCGGTCCTTCGCCGATCATGATGTCGATCTGGTAATCCTCCAGCGCCGGATAGAGGATTTCCTCGACCACCGGCGACAGCCGGTGAATTTCGTCGATGAACAGCACGTCATTCGGCTCAAGATTGGTCAGGATCGCCGCGAGATCGCCGGCACGCTCCAGCACCGGGCCGGAGGTGTGGCGCAGGTTGACGCCCATCTCGCGCGCGATGATGTGGGCGAGCGTTGTTTTGCCCAGACCCGGCGGGCCGAACAGTAGCACGTGATCCAGCGCCTCCTTGCGCTTGCGCGCCGCCTCAATGAAGATCGACAGCTGGCTGCGGATTTTTTCCTGACCGACATATTCATCCAGCGCCTTGGGCCGCAGCGCGCGCTCGAACACCTCTTCCTGAGCGGAGGCCGGTGCGGCGGCAATCAAGCGGTCAGTTTCAATCATGGGCTGCTTCTTGTGAGTTACGTTTTATGGCTGAGGTTTATGACTTGGATAACAGCTTCAAGGCCTGGCGGATACCTTCGGTCACCGACAATCCGGGCGGCAACTTCTCCACCGCCCAGGTCACTTCGCGGTCATTGTAGCCAAGCGCGCTCAGCGCGTTGACGATGTCGCCGGTGCCCGGTGTGGCAACGCCGCCTGCGGACGAATCCCCGACCTTGAAGTCGAGGCGGTCGCGCAGCTCCAGCAACAGGCGTTCCGCGGTTTTTTTGCCAATGCCGGGAATCCTGGTCATGCGCGCGATGTCCTGCCCGCGTACCGCCTCGCGCAACTCGGCCACCGACAGGCCCGACAGCACCGACAGCGCGGTGCGCGCGCCGATGCCGGAGATTTTGATCAACTGCCGGAACAGCGCGCGTTCGGCTTCAGTGGCAAACCCGTAGAGCAGGTGCGCGTCCTCGCGGACAATCAGCTGGGTATAGAGCGTTACTTCAGCGCCGGTTGCCGGCAGCTGGTAGAGCGTGCTCATTGGCACATCGATTTCATAGCCGATGCCGTTCACGTCCACCGTGATTTGCGGCGGCTGTTTGGTCAGCAAACGTCCTGATACGCGACCGATCATGAACCGGGTCCGGCTCCCTTTGTAGCCAACGCTTCGATGCGGGCATCCGCCCGGTGCGTCATTGTACCAACAGACGGACCGGCATGACGCAGCTCATGTAACCGGCGTCACGCAACCGGCTTCGATGCGGGCAATAACCTGCTCGACTATCGCGTCAATAACGGCATCCGGATAATGCGCGGCAAAAGCGCGTGCACTGACGGCATACTTGTCGCTGGCCAGCATCTCTGCCAACACCCCTTTGAAATCGGGATGGTCCTGATCCGGGTGTATCAGCGTTCCCATGCCCATGCGCTGCAAAGCCTGCGCAAGCAGGAAATTCTCCAGTTGGGTCGGCAGCATCAATACCGGAACCCCGGCCCGCAACGCGGCAAATGCCGTTCCCGGTCCGTGGGCCACGCAAATATCCGCCTGCGGAAGAAGGCGAACCATGTCCACGGGCTCCATGGAGACAGCCGCGCCCAATGTTGTCATCAGGTGCAAGATTTTATGATCGGCGCCCGGCACATAGGCAATAACGCGCGCTCCGTGCGCAGCCAATGCCTGCAGGGTCGGCTCGACATGCTTGTACTCGCCGCGCAAATAGGCCAGGACCCGCTTGCCCGCTCCATCGGGCCAGGCCGGCAGCGCAGTGCCCATACTGCGGCCGCTCGGCCCGAGGTAGACCGCGGCATTCCGCGGCCCGTAGGGATCCGTTTCTGTAACCCCTAGAAAAAACTGCGCCTCCGCGGGAAAAAACTCGTGAATCGCCGCAAGCGGCGCCGCACCAGCCGGCCGTATTGCGTTCACCACGTCGAGTATGCGGACATCGCTGTCGGCAAGGCGTTGCGCCGGCACCTCGAGCCAATTCCGCATATTTGGCGTGGGATGGACCGCCGGCGGCACCGAAAACGGGGTGCCAATCACCGCCGTTGGTATGCCCGACCAGCGTGCCGCGAGCAGCGCTGTCGGCGCATGGTCGGCGATTAGCAGATCTGCACGCGTCACATCGAGCAAAGCACGCCATGCCGCGATCATCGCGCGCAGCATCGACGGATCCAGATAGCCGTAGCGCATCAGAATCTCGGCGAAATTCAACGGTGGTTCCTGCAATCCACCATACGTGTTCAGACACAATGGCGCTTGGTGCACGGCTATCGGCAAGTCGCCGACCGCCTTGCACGCACCGGCAATCTCGCGCGCGGCGATATGCAGCGTGTGCCCGCGCTCCAGCAACCGGGGCGCAAGACCGAGAAAAGGTGCGAGGTGACCGAAACCACCGCCCAGCTCCCACGCCAGCAGGATGCGACTCACCGCAATCGCCCCGCCCGACGCCGGCGTCCAATCCCGACACCGCCATAACCCTGACCACCGTGCGCATGGCAGATCGCGCAGGCCAGCGCGTCCGCGGCATCGGGGCTTGGATCTCCGGCCAGTTTCAGCAGGCGCCGCACCATCGCCTGCACCTGCTCTTTTTTCGCCTTGCCGGCACCGACCACCGCCTGCTTGACCTGCAGCGCGGTGTACTCGGCCACCGGCAAGGCACTCGCCACTGCGGCACAAATCGCCGCACCGCGGGCCTGACCGAGCAGCAGCGTCGATTGCGGATTGATATTGACGAAAACCTGCTCGATGGCGACACATTGCGGGCGGGTGCTGGCAATGACTTCCTGCAAACCTTCGAGCAACACCTTGATGCGCTGCGGCAGTTCACCCTCGCCGCTGCGGATACAGCCGCTGGTGATATAGACGAGATGCTGGCCGGTCTGTTCGATGACGCCGAAACCGGTGACGCGCAGTCCGGGGTCGATGCCGAGAATACGAAGGGGGGTTGCCGCGCTCAAGCAGGCTCGTCGAGGACTGCGGTGGTGTACACCTCCTGCACGTCGTCGACAGCCTCGAGGGCGTCCAGGAGTTTTTGCATGCGCAGAGCATCGTCGCCAGTCAGCGCATTTTCGGTTGTCGGTTTCATCGTCACCTCAGCCAGCTCCGGCTTGAAGCCGGCCTTGCCGAGCGCGGCGCGCACCGCGGAAAATTCAGCAGGCCCGGTGATGACTTCAATGCTGCCGTCCTCGTGCGTCTCCACGTCTTCGGCGCCGGCATCAATCGCCGCGTCCATCAGCTTGCCTTCGTCGGTGCCGGGCGCAAACACCATCTGCCCGCAATGCCGGAACAGGAAGGCCACCGAACCGTCGGTGCCGAGGTTGCCGCCGTATTTGGTGAAAGCATGGCGCACATCGGCCACGGTGCGGGTGCGGTTGTCGGTCATGCAATCCACCATCACCGCGGCGCCGCCGATGCCGTAACCCTCGTAGCGAATTTCCTCGTAGTTCACACCCTCCAGTTCACCGGAGCCGCGTTTGATCGCGCGCTCGACGTTGTCCTTGGGCATGTTGTTGTCGTAGGCCTTGTCCATCGCCAACCGCAGCCGCGGATTGGTCGCCGGATCCCCTCCGCCCAGGCGCGCAGCGACGGTAATCTCCTTGATCAGGCGCGTGAATATCTTGCCCCGCTTGGAATCCTGCCGCCCTTTGCGGTGCTGGATATTTGCCCACTTCGAATGTCCGGCCATGAATTTTCTGAAAACCCTGATAACCCGTTAGAATTGTTGAAATTTTATCATAGCGAAATCGGGAACCCGCCATGGCCGCACCGCTGCTTGTCGCCAAATCCGCACAGGACCTGTTCCTGCTCCCCGGCCTCGCCAACCGCCACGGGCTGATCGCCGGTGCCACCGGCACCGGAAAGACCGTGACCCTGCAGCGCATCGCTGAAGGGTTCTCGAAAATCGGCGTGCCGGTGTTCATGGCCGACGTCAAGGGCGATCTTGCCGGGATTTCG
>JAYUYQ010000288.1:0-3708 GCA_043752435.1 Betaproteobacteria bacterium | reverse complement strand
CCAACAACAACAAGCTATGGACCAACTTCTGCAACATCACCTGCAACAAACCCGAATGGCTGACCGACCCGCGTTTCAAGGACCTGCCGTCGCGGCTGAAAAACATCGACGAACTTGAAGTCGAGATTGAAAAAGTATTCGCCACCGCCCCGACCGCACACTGGGTGGAAAAACTCGATGCCGCGCAGGTGCCGGGTGGCCCGGTTTACACCTACGCGCAGATCCTCGACGATCCGCACATCAAGGCGCGCAAGATGGTGGTCGAATACGATCACCCGAAAATCGGCCGCATGAAATCCCTCGGTATCCCCGTCAAATCCAGCGGCGAGTTTGCCTCGATCCGCCAGCCCGCGCCCTGGCTTGGCCAGCACAGCGAGGAAACCCTGCGCACCCTCGACTACAAGGACGCCGACATCGCCGCGCTGTTTGCCGCCGGCGTGTTGTATGACAAATACCGGAGCGCATGATGACGACTTCCTGGCAGCAGAAAAAATAGCGAGGCAAAATAATGACAACTTCCTGGCTGCAGGGGAAAGAACGGGTTAAATAATGACAACTTCCTGGGTATTATTGCTGATTGCCGGCCTGCTTGAAGTGGTCTGGGCAATCGGGCTCAAATATACCGAAGGCTTCAGCAAACTTATGCCCAGCGTCATCACCATCACCGCGATGATCGCCAGCGTCTGGCTGCTGGCACTGGCGCTGAAAGGCATCCCCGTCGGCACCGGTTACGCGGTCTGGACGGGCATCGGCGCCGTCGGTACGGCAATCCTTGGCATTGCATTGTTTGGTGAAGCAGCCAGCCTGGCGCGTATTGCCTGCATCGGCTTGATCGTCGCCGGCATACTCGGCCTGAAGCTGGTCTCCGCCGACGCCTGAACGGCGTAATCAGGGCGCCTTCGGCGCGACTGCCGGCTGCTCTTTCGGCGCTTCTTTCGGCGCTTCTTTCGGTGATTCTTTCGGTGATTCTTCCGGTGATTCTTCCGGTGATTCTTTCCCCGGATCCTTGGGTAAATCCTTCGCCGGCTCTTTTACCGGCTCTTTGATCGGCTCTTTCGGCGCTTCTTTCGGATCCTCTTTTGGAAAATCCTTTGCCGGCTCCTTCGGCGCTTCTTTTACCGGTTCTTTCACTGGTTCTTTGGCCTGTTCTTTGCCCACTTCTTTGACCTGCTCTTTACCCACTTCTTTGGCCACTTCCTTCGGCAACTCTTTTGGCAACTCCCTGGACTCGGGTTCGTCCATCACCCCTTCCAACTGGCACTGGTCGCTGCCGCGGGTCACCGTCAGGCTACCGGTAATCTTGCCGCTCATGCCGCAGAAGCGTTCACGGTCGATGTCGCGAAACAGGAATTTCACCGAACGCTTGTCGGAGTCGATCAGGAACGCGCCTTTCTCTTCATTCAGCGTGACTACCGTTACGCTGCCGGTGTCTTGCCATTTGCTGTAGGCATCATCACGCACAATGTGCACGGAACAGGTCCGCGGTTTCCACTTCGAGTAATACGCGAGGCTTTTGACACGCCCGCCGATCAGCTCAACAGCAATACGCGCATGGCGGTCTTCCGAGCCGAGTTTGCACGACAACCTTTCCAGCTTGCCGCGCAACGGCGGATTCTTTTTGGGTTGCGATGCTGGCGCTTTTTGCGCTTTTTGCGCTTTCGGCGGCGCTTTTTTTTGCGCCGCCGGCTGCACTTTCGACTGCACCGATTGCGCATTGACAGGCACCACGAACAACATCAATAAAAACAAGCAAGTATTTGTTTTTATTGATGTTTTAATCATGGTTGCGATATTGGCCTGCGCTTCAGTCAAAGTGCCGCAACGATGGCATCACCCATCTGCCGGGTACCCGCTTTGCCGCCAAGGTCACCGGTCAGGTTTTTGCCTTCGGCGACCACTTTTTCGACCGCCGCATCCATGAGCGCCGCGGCCGCAGTGGCCTTGGGATCATTCCGCGTGCGGCCCAGCCATTCGAACAGCATCTTGCCCGACATGATCATTGCGTAAGGGTTGGCGATGTTCTTGCCGGCGATATCCGGTGCAGAACCGTGCGTGGCCTGCGCCATCGCCTGCTTTTCACCAACCACCAGTCCAGGCGCCAGACCCAAGCCGCCGACGAGTCCTGCGCCCAGATCAGTAACGATGTCGCCGAACTGGTTGGTGGTGACCACCACGTCGTATTGCTGCGGCCGCATCACCGCTTTCATTGCAAAGCCGTCGATCAGCACTTCTTCGAATTCGACATCGGGATAATTTTTGGCCATCTTGCGGCATTCCTGCGCAAACATGCCGCAGACCAGCCTGTAGACGGGCTCCTTGTGCAGCGCGGTGACTTTCTTGCGCTTGCGCGTGCGGGCGATTTCGAAAGCTTCGCGCGCGACACGGCTGGCGCCCGTGCGCGTCACCACGCGCATGCCGATGGCAATCTCGTCATTGGGCTGGAATTCACCGCTGCCGGCAAACACCACGCTGCTCGACTGCATGCCTTCCGTGGTTTCACGCAGGAACACGATGTCCACGTCCTTGTGCAGCGACGGCAGGTTCGGATAGGACTTCACCGGCTTGACGTTGGCAAACAGTTCGAATTTTTTGCGCAGTGGCGGATTGATCCAGGTGTTGTCGGTGCGCGGATAGGCGTTGTGGCCGATGGGGCCCTGCACCCACCCGTCGACCGTTTTCAGCGTGTCCACCGTCACCTGCGGCATCGTGTGGCCGTGTGACTCATGGCCCTTGCGTCCAATCGGCAAGGGCAACCAGTTTATTTGCACGTCGGCTTTTGCCGCGGCGGCTTTCATCACCTTCACACATTCCGGCACCACCTCCAGACCGATGTCGTCGCCTTCGAGTATTCCTATTCTGTACACTTCCCAGCTCCTTTGCACTCTGTCGTTGTTCGACGACATGCAGTTTGACTACAGCTTATTCAGGTTCGTTTAACCGATAACAGCTTTTCGGCATCAGTAATCCGACAAAAGCTATTCGGCATCACTAATCCGACAAAAGCTATTCGGTGATGTCGCCGATCTGCTTGACCACTTGCACGAAGCGTTCGTTTTGCTCTTTCATGAACGCCGTGAATTCCTCAGGCGAATTGCTGACGATAACCTCCGCGCCGCTGTCGTTGATACGTTTGATCACTTCGGGATCCGCCATGGTCTTGACTGCTGCAGCGAACATCCGGTCGATCACCGCTCGCGGCGTGCCGGTCGGAAAATACACGCCCTGCCAGGATCCGGTCTTCATGTCCTTGTAGCCCAGCTCCGGCATGGTCGGCACATCAGGCAAGGCCTTGACGCGCCTGGTCGCGGATACACCGAGGATTTTCATCTTGCTGTTGCGCACATGCGGCATCACTGAGGCGATGCTGACGAAGGCCACACCGACCTCACCGGTCAGCAGCGCGGTGGCTGCAGCACCCGCGCCGCCCTTATACGGGATATGCACCAGTTCAATGCCGGCCAGTTTCATGAACTGCTCCATCTCCAGACGGCCATTGCTGCCGGCGCCGGCGGAACCGAAATTAAGTTTGCCTTTCTGCGCCTTTGCAAAAGCGATGAATTCGCGCATGCCCTTCACCGGGATTGACGGATGCACTGCCAGTCCCACCGGTACATCGACGACCTGCGTCACCGGGATAAAATCACGTAACGGGCGCACCGGGAATTTCGGATAGATGCTCGGATTGATCGCCATGGTGCCGATGTTGCC
>JAYUYQ010000287.1:0-3714 GCA_043752435.1 Betaproteobacteria bacterium | reverse complement strand
CATCAGCATCACTGTTGCTCGACAGATTGACTGTGCGTGTCGTTACCGCACCCAAGAGCAAGGCAGGAATTGCCGGCATCCCGGCATCTGTCCGCCGCAGTCCACTGGACTCGTTTGCCAATTGCAAACGCTGGCTGTGGTCAGGATGAGAGTTACCAGTTAAGTCCGTGACGCTGACACCCGCATGAACATTCGCGCCAACACTCGTGACAGGCGCGCGATCTGCGCTGAATCCCGTTGCAGGTGTAACGGCATCACGAGCGCTTGCGTCGGTGTGCAATGACTCCATGCGCCGTTGAAAATTTGAAATTTGCGACCGCGAAAAGCGTTTGGCTGTTGCCGATTGCGATCGGAGCAGCCCGCTCACTGCCGGATCAGTGGACGGATCGGGTCGCGCGGTGCCGGCAGTGAATCCGCCGATTCCCGACAGGGGTATGGTGCGAGTGATGGCTGTGGTGACAACGGAAACCGAAGCCGTTTTTACTCCAAAAGTTGCCGGATTAAAGGTGACCGTGATGGTGCAGGCTGCGCCTGCATGCGGCAGGCTGGGAGTGCCAACCGTGCAGGTGCCGCCAGTAATCGCAAATTCAGCCGCGTTGGCGCCGCCCAGGGTAATTGCGTTCAATGTTGCCAGGGCGCCGGGAGCAGGCGGAGGCCCCCCGATCGCGCCGACAAAAATAGCTCTCGCAGCGCTCGTTGTCGCCACCGTTTGACTGCCAAACGCCAATGGCGACGACGTCAGGGGAGTGCCATGAGCAGGCGCAACGAGAGGATCGATGGTTACGGCAATGCACTGCAAGTCACCGCCGCACTCTGCGTGCGCCGGCATGGTAATAAGAAACCCTGAAGCTGCAAACCCGGACAAAAAAACAGTCACCTCAGTAATTTCATGATATTGGCGATATCCCTGTAAATTTTTTTTCGGAGAAGTTCTTTTGCCCGCGGTCGGAGACTAGCGCACCTGTTTACGCCGGTCGCCACCGGGCGGCGGGGCGACTTTCATGATTTCGTCAATGGTGGTGACGCCAGCGGCGATTTTCATTGCGCCGCTGATGCGCAGCGGTTTCATGCCGTCCTTGCAGGCGGCTTCGCGGATGGCTTCGAGGTCGGCGGCGGCAACCACGCGCTCGCGCAGCGCCGGTGACATGATCATCATTTCATAGATGCCGACGCGGCCCATGTAACCAGTCATCCGGCATTCCAAGCAGCCCTTGTTGATGAAAGTCTGACCCCTGGGGTTGGCAGCCTTCCACGGTGCGACCAGACTGTCCCAGACGTCGTCTTCGTAATCGTGCTTTTCCTTGCAGTGCGGGCACAGCGTGCGCACCAGCCGTTGTGCCATCACGCCGAGCAGCGTGGACTGCAGCAGGTAGGGCGGCACGCCGAGGTCGAGCAGGCGGCTGACCGCTGCTGGTGCATCATTGGTGTGCAGCGTGGACAGTACCAGATGGCCGGTCAGCGCGGCCTGGATCGCCATTTCAGCGGTTTCAAGGTCGCGAATCTCGCCGATCATGATGATGTCCGGGTCCTGGCGCATCAGGGTGCGGATGCCGGCGGCGAAATCGACGCCGATGCCGGCTTGCACCTGCATCTGGTTGAAACTGGGCTCGACCATTTCGATTGGATCTTCGACGGTGCAAACGTTGACTTCGGGGACCGCCAGCTGTTTCAGCGTTGAATACAGTGTGGTGGTCTTGCCGGAGCCGGTGGGGCCGGTGACAAGGATGATGCCGTGCGGCTTGCCGGAAATTTGGCCCCATTTTTTTTCTTCTTCATCGGAGAAGCCCAGTTCCTTGTAATCCTTGACCAGGTTTTCCGGATCAAAAATCCGCATCACCATTTTTTCGCCAAAGGCGGTGGGCATGGTCGACAGCCGCAGTTCGACTTCGCTGCCATCGGGCGTTACTGTTTTCAGCCGCCCGTCCTGCGGGCGGCGTTTTTCGACGACGTCCATGCGGCCCAGCACCTTGATGCGCGAGGTCATCGCGCCCATCACCGGCGTCGGGATCTGGTAGACCTGGTGCAGCACGCCGTCGATGCGGAACCGGACATTGCCGGCTTCGCGTCGAGGTTCGAGGTGGATATCACTGGCACGTTGTTCAAAGGCGTAATTGAACAGCCAGTCGCAGATATGGACGACGTGCTGGTCGTTGGCGTCGAGCTGGCCGCTGCGCCCGAGCTGCACCAGTTGTTCGAAGTTGGCGATTTCAGAAACCGCGCCCTGGTCCTTGTCGGAGGCGCCCTTGACCGAGCGGGCGAGGTTGTAGAACTCGACGATGTAGCCCTGGATATCGACCGGATTGGCGACGACCCGCTTGATGTCCAGGTGCAGCAGCTGTTTCAGCGAAACTTCCCAGCTGCGGATCCAGGGTTCGGCGGTGGCGATGGTGGCTTCGCGGGTGGTCACGCTGACCGGCAGAATCTTGTAGCGCGCGGCATAGGCGTTCGACATCACCTTGGTGACCGCGGTGAAATCGATTTTGAACGGATCAATGTGCAGGTAGGGCAGGCCGGATTTTGCGGCGAGCCACTGGGTCAGCGTCTCGACGTTGAGCAGCTTGCGTGGATTGCGCGGGTCTTTCCATTTCTGGTCGGCAACGACCACCAGCGGATGCACGTCAGTGCGGCTGTGGCGGCGGTTGGCCACCAGCTTTTCCGCATCCTCCTTCGGCACCATGCCGTCGGCGATCAGGTCAGTAATGACTTGTGCCAGCGTCAGCGGCCGGTCGCCCTGGGGCGGCGCGATGGGTGCGGAGGGTGTGGGCGCGGGACACATGGAAGCTGAATATACCAATTTCTTCAATGATTTACCGGGCTGTCTGGGTCATCATGCCGGGGTTGCGCTGTAATTTCTGCCCGGCCTTTTCTTTGCACTTATAAAGTGCAAATATTCGGCCTGTGCACTATGGATGTGCTGCGCGCAGGGAGTGTCAGTCTATAAACTTAATAAAAACAATAACTTATGATAAAAATGAGCTATTGCTTGTTAATACCGGATTAATTCTCGGGGGAGATCGTTATGGAAGCCGTCAAAATCAGCACCGACACCTTGTTCATCTTGCTCGGCGCCATCATGGTGCTGGCGATGCATTCCGGCTTTGCCTTTCTGGAAGTCGGCACGGTGCGGCGCAAAAATCAGGTCAATGCACTGGTCAAGATCCTCACCGACTTCGCGGTATCGACCATTGTTTATTTTTTCGTCGGTTACGGCGTGGCCTATGGCGTGTCGTTCATGGTCGGCGCCGAACAGCTGGTGCAGAAAAGCGGTTTCGAGGTCACCAAGTTCTTTTTCCTGCTGACCTTCGCTGCGGCGGTGCCGGCGATCATTTCCGGCGGCATTGCCGAGCGCGCGAGGTTTTATCCGCAGCTGGTGGCGACGGCCGCCATCGTCGGACTGATCTATCCGTTTTTTGAAGGCATCGCGTGGAACGACAACTACGGCGTGCAGGCGTGGATCGAGTCTGTCGCTGGCGCCAAGTTCCATGACTTCGCCGGTTCGGTGGTGGTGCATGCGGTGGGCGGCTGGCTGGCGCTGGCCGCAGTGATCTTGCTCGGACCGCGCATCGGTCGTTATCCGAAAGAAGGTGGTGTCGCGGCGCAGGCGCCGTCGAGCATTCCCTTCCTCGCGCTGGGGGCGTGGATCCTGACCGTCGGCTGGTTCGGCTTCAACGTGATGTCGGCGCAGACCATCGATAAAATTTCCGGGCTGGTCGC
>JAYUYQ010000286.1:0-21132 GCA_043752435.1 Betaproteobacteria bacterium | reverse complement strand
GCTGGCGCTGCCGCCGGACTTCTGGGCCAAGCACGGAAAGACCATCGAAAGCTGGCAGAGCGGCCCCCACACGTTTTACCGGATCACCGGCCCGGTGGTGCCCAACCTGCTGATCAATCAGTTCGTCTATTTCGAGTCGCCCGGCGAGCCCAGCCTCTATGCCCGCGTGACCGAGATCCGCGCCAAGACCGCGGTGCTCAAGACGCTCAAGGACTACGGCCACCTGAAGAACTCGATCTGGGGCGTGACCACTCGCAATCGCGAGCAGAACTTCGCGATGAACCTGCTGCTGGACCCGGAAATCGACTTCGTGACGCTCACCGGCACGGCCGGCACCGGCAAGACGCTGATGGCGCTGGCCGCCGGCCTGACGCAAGTGCTGGACGACCGCCGCTACACCGAGATCATCATGACCCGCGCCACGGTGAGCGTCGGCGAGGACATCGGCTTCCTGCCCGGCACCGAAGAGGAAAAAATGAACCCGTGGATGGGCGCGCTCGAAGACAACCTCGACGTGCTCAACAAGACCGATGACGAGGCCGGCGAATGGGGCCGCGCCGCAACCCGCGACCTGATCCGTTCACGGATCAAAGTCAAGTCGCTGAACTTCATGCGCGGCCGCACCTTCCTCAACAAGTTCCTGGTGATCGACGAGGCGCAGAATCTGACACCGAAACAGATGAAAACCCTGATCACCCGCGCCGGCCCCGGCACCAAGGTGGTTTGCCTGGGCAACATTTCGCAGATCGACACGCCGTACCTGACTGAGGGCAGTTCAGGACTGACTTATGTGGTGGACAGGATGAAGGGCTGGCAGCACGGCGGTCATGTCACGCTGATGCGTGGCGAACGCTCCCGGCTGGCGGATCACGCGTCTGAAGCACTGTAATGCATGGGATTTGTTGAAATGCGCTGAATGCGCGTCGGCCGCGACCGGTCAGAACGAGCTGTCGCCGCCGGCGTAACTTTCGAAGCGGGTATGGCGCCCGAGGAAGGTCAGGTCGATCTTGCCGACCGGGCCGTTACGCTGCTTGGCGATGATGATTTCGGCGATGCCCTTGCGCGGCGTATCCTGGTTGTAGACTTCGTCGCGGTAAATGAACAGGATCACGTCGGCGTCCTGCTCAATGGCGCCGGACTCGCGCAGATCCGACATCATCGGCCGCTTGTCCTGGCGTGAATCGACGCTGCGATTTAACTGCGACAGTGCAATCACCGGCACCTTGAGTTCCTTGGCCAACCCCTTCAGTCCCCGCGATATCTCAGCGATCTCAGTAGCGCGGTTCTCTTCCCGGCCGCCAGAGGTGCCGGACATCAGCTGCAGGTAATCGATCACGATCAGTGACAGGCCACCGCACTGGCGGTGCAGCCGCCGCGCGCGTGAACGCACTTCCAGTGCATTCAGCCCGGCAGTATCGTCGATGAAAATCTGCGCATCATTGAGCTTGCCTACCGCATCCACCAACCGCGGCCAGTCCTCTTCCTTGAAGGTGCCGGTACGCAACTGGTGCTGGTCGACGCGCCCCACGGAACCGATCATTCGCATCGCGAGCTGCGGACCCGACATCTCCATGCTGAACACGGCGACGGCTTTTTTGCTTTCCAGCGCCGCGTGCTCCACCATGTTCATCGCCAGCGCGGTTTTGCCCATCGACGGGCGCCCGGCAATGATGATCAGTTCGCCCTGCTGCAAACCCGAGGTATAACGATCGAGATCGACATAACCCGTCGACAGACCGATCACATCATTCTTGTTTTCGCGGCTGTAGAGCATGTCGATGCGCTCTACGGTCTCGGTCAGCAAGGGATCGATCTTGACGAAGCCCTGCTTGGTCTTGGCCCCCGCCTCGGCGATCTGGAACACCTTTCCCTCGGCTTCGTCGATCAACAGCAGCGCGTCCTTGCCGCTGGGTGTGTATGCTGAATCGGCAATCGCAGTACCGACAGCTGCCAAATTGCGCAGAATGGAGCGCTCACGCACGATCTCGCCGTAACGACGGATGTTGGCGGCACTCGGCGTGTTCAGCGCCAGCGAGCCGATGTACGCCTGCCCACCGACATCCGCCAGCTTGCCGCTGCGCTCGAGGCTCTCGGCGACAGTCAGTGCATCCGCCGGTTTATTGTGGTCAACAAGCTGCGCAATGTGCTGGAAAATCGTGCGGTGGTCGGCACGGTAAAAATCGGCTTCGTTGACAACATCGGCGATACGTTCCCAGGCCGCATTGTCGAGCAGCAATCCGCCAAGCACCGACTGCTCGGCTTCGACGGAATGCGGCGGTGTGCGCACGGCATCCAGCTGCGCATCTTTTGTAATCGGGGTTACGAGCTGAACCATCGGGACGGGTATTATATAACCTATTGTTTTTAAACGTTAATTTTATTGCCGTCGATGGTAAAGAAGGGTGGCAAAAAAGTGGAAAAACGAAGCAAAAAACGAGGTAAAAAACAGCGCAAATGACGTTGCAAATAACGTTCTTGTAATTAACGTTCTTGTAATTGCATTTTCAGCCTGCGATCAGTTCAATGTACAGAAAAAAAAGGGCTGTCGCCAGCCCTTTTTCTCTACCGCAAAAAACCGTTTTGATTCAGGGAAGTACCAGGAAAATACGGATTGAATTTTGCAGTTAATCAATACTTCCCATTAACTGGGGGGAATACAAAGGGGGGAGCCCCCCTTGTTCCTATCCTTATTCAGTGACTACGCAGTATCCCCGAGCACCGACACGGTGATCGACACGACCACATCCGTGTGCAGCGCCACTTTCAGTGGAAAGTCACCGATCGTTTTCAGCGAGCCTTCCGGCATGCGAATCGACGCCTTCGGCACTTCGAAACCGAGCATTTTCAGCGCGTCTGAAATGTCGGAATTGGTGACTGAACCGAACAGCTTGCCGTCGACGCCGGCCTTTTGCGTGATCTGCACCATCAGGCCTTCCAGCTTGGCCGATTTTTCCTGCGCCTGCGTCAGAATTTCGGCCTGCGCCTTTTCGAGCTCGACGCGGCGCTTTTCGAATTCCGCCATGTTGACGGTCGTCGCGCGCTTGGCCTTGCCCTGCGGGATCAGGAAATTGCGGGCATAACCGTCCTTAACGCGGACCACATCACCCAGCGTGCCCAGGTTCGTTACTTTTTCAAGCAATATGATTTGCATGTTCAGCCTCTCAGTGCAGGTCGGTGTACGGCAGCAACGAGAGAAAGCGCGCGCGTTTCACCGCAATCGACAACTGGCGCTGGAAACGCGCCTTGGTGCCCGTGATCCGGGCCGGGATGATCCTGCCGTTTTCGTTGATGAAGTCCTTCAGGATGTTGATGTCCTTGTAGTCCACCTGCTTGATGCCTTCAGCGGTGAACCGGCAGAACTTGCGGCGACGAAACAGGGCGTTGCCTTTTTTGCGGCCGTCCTTGCCCTTGCCTTTACCCTTGAACTTTCCTTTACCACCACTTCCGCCCAATCTAGGCATATCGTTTCCTTTTTTAACTCAATTCCATGTTCGTGACATGCAGGACCACTTGCCTGCTCATGCGATGCTTGCGATTCAGAAACCCCTGCACCGTGACCTGACAACCTTGGCGCATTTTTGCGACGCGGTTTGCCAGTTCTCCCGTGGCCTTGGCCGGCATGTCGAATTCAACGTGTCGCTGGCTGCCTGCTTCGTCCTGCTGTGAAGCGTGGGCCAGCGTGAAATCAACAACCGGCATTCCGGCGGGTGTGTGGCGCAGTGGATCAATCGCGGCCAGTGTTGCACTCAAGCTGACCGTATTTCCGCTCACCTAGGCGGCACTCTCCACGACGGCAGGCGCAGCAGCAGGCGCCGGTTTGACCGCATCGTCAGTGCTGACCGGCCGCGATTTCTCTTCGCGCATCATCACCGACGGGCTGGTAACGGCTTCGTCCATGGTGACAGTCAGGTGGCGCAGCACGGCATCGTTGAACTTGAACGCGTGTTCCAGTTCGAGCAGCGTTTCATTGCCGCACTCGATGTTCATGAGTACGTAATGCGCCTTGTGCAGTTTCTGGATCGGGTAAGTCAGCTGGCGGCGGCCCCAGTCTTCGAGGCGATGCATGGTGCCCTTATGGGCGGCAATCATCTGGCGATAACGTTCAATCATCGCCGGCACTTGTTCGCTTTGGTCCGGATGGACGATCAAAACGATCTCGTAATGTCGCATTTATGGTCTCCTTATGGGCTAGTTGGGCCGCCCGTGATGCGAGCACGGTGCGGCAAGGAAGGTGTTTTTAAAAACCAAGCGCAGCACAAGGGTGCTGCGCGAGAGGGGCGGATTATACCGGAACCACCTCGGGAATCAAGGGCTTGTACGCCCTTGAAAAGAGCCCAAGATCAGTAAATAACCGCCAGGCTGGCGTTCATGCGTTGCTCGTTGGTCTGGCGGGTGCCATGGGCTTTCAGAATCTGCGCCACATCGACCCGCAGACTGACCGATTTGCCGAAGGCCATGCGCAATCCGACACCGGTGCTGGCCAGATATTTACCCGCCTGCTCACCCGGCAGCGCATCGTTGCGGGATACCGAACCGAAGTCGTAGAACCCGACCAGCCTTGAACGCCATTTATCGTTCAGACCCACCTTGTCGGAAAAATTGGGAGTGTAGAGCTCGACCTGGGTTGCATAACCGCGATCATTGGAGGCTTCGCGCGGCAGGTAACCACGCACGGTATCCACTCCGCCGACTCCGAATTGTTCGCCGGGAATCAGCGCATCCTGGGTGTATTGCCCCATGTAGGCAATTCGTCCCTGCCATTCGTTGCGGAAGGCATGACTGAAACTCGTGCCGTAACGCAGGATTGTGTAGTCCTTGTTGGCGCCGAACCGTGTGGCCTGAAAGTCGGCCGCCCTGCCGTCATTGCCGCCGGGGATGTTTTTTGCCAGCGACGCATTAAAAGCCCATTCGCTCGCCGTCATGCGCTTCAAACCGGCATAGCCGATGGAAATCGGGTGCACGGTAATGTCCGGCACTAAACCGATACCTGCCAGTGTGACGTTGTTCTGAAAAGCGCGGTAATCGAAGCCCAAGTACACCTTGTGCTCGATATCCCCCCACTTCGGCAGATAATAATTCCACCGTGCGCCGTAGATCGAACCCTTGCCGCTGACGGAGAACAATCCGGCGACCGTACCCGAATCCACATCCGAATAACCAGCGAACAGATCCAGCGAACTGTTCAGGTGGTAATAGGGAATCCGGTAACCCACACCATAGATCGCCACCTGGTTCATATGACCCGGCGAAGTAATGTATTGCAACGACAGCGTATGGTCGCGATCGAACAGATTGGTGTGCTGGTAGCCCACGCCGAGGCGCCAGTATCCGGTATCGGCCGTGCCGCTGTTATCCAGCGTACCCACCAGTCGCCACGGCTTGTCATCAGTAACCCGTACGTTGACGTCGACCAGGCCTTCGCTGGCGCCCGAGCGCAGCAGCACATTGGTCTGCTTGACTGGATGTTCGGCGGCAAGCTGCAGATTGCGCGCGATGTCTTTGGAATTGGGCGTCTCGCCTTCCTTCACGCTGGGCAGCGCGCGGCGCACATTCTCCTTGCTGAAATGTTCATTGCCTTCGACGATCACTTTGCCGATTTTCGGCTGGATGATGTTGAAGCGCACCACCCCCTTGGTGATGTCCTGTTCCGGCAACGCCACTTGGATCACGCCGTAACCGCGATCGCGGTAGGCGCCCTCCAGTGCTTCCAGCGCACGCTGGACGTCACTAAAATCTTTTTCCTTGCCGGTGTGCGGCGTGACCAGTCGCTGGATAACCTCGGCGCCGAGAATCGAATCACCGATGACTTCAAAACTCTGGATGGTGAATTGGGGCGGCGGCATTATCACGTCCTGAGCTGCGGCATGTCCGAACATACCCAGCAATGCCAGCACGCAGAACCAGCGGCATATTACAGTTGGGTTATAAGTCATTGTTTTATAACACTTATTAAATGAACTGCGCCACATCCCTGACATTGAATACCGCGGAACCCTGCCCGGCACACCCAATGCCCCTGCTTACGTGTTGAATTATCGCAGATTTTTTTAATTTTTCCATGCTTTCAGCCTTATACACTTGCGGGCCCAAAAAAACTCCTGATGGATCGCATCAGGGGTTCATTTACCGCGCAAGCGCTACCGGCAAACCGGCGCTTCCTTGTCTTTATCCTTCTTCAGGTCGTCGAACACGTCCTTGTCCTTCTCGGCATCCGGCGGTTTGGTGGATTCACCCATGGCCACGATCAGCGCGTCCGTCGGGACATTCAGAACGGTGCCGCCGCCATAGGTCACCAGCAGATTGGTGCCAAGGATGGCCGGCAATCCGCCGGACAGGAAACCTGAATTGGTCTGCACATCGAACACCGCGTTTTCGATGCCGTTCACAAAAAAGCCGCCGCTGGCCAGCATCGGGAAGCCCACCGCGATGGTCCGCGGCGCGCCGGCGATGACCTGCCCATAAGCAGTATTGCCGCCGGTACCGATATCGATATTGATCGTGCCGCCGACGATCATGTTGATATCCGGATCGCCCCGCAGGTATGCATAGGTGCCCGGCGCCGAGCCGCCCCGCACGTTCACGTCGCCTCCCGTCACAACGTCAGCATTGACCATGCCCGTCACGGTCGTCGGGCCGCTACCGGCGCGCACGTTGAGCGTACCCGGCGTAACAATGGACAGCAGTCCTGAAGCCGTCACCGTGGTTGTAGTGCCGGCCACCGAACCGACGTTGACGTTGCCGCCGAGCAGGAAGACGCTGTCGCCGCTGACCGAGCTTGTCGTGATATTGAGATCGCCCAAACCGCCGTCCAGAACCAGGGCGCCGCCTGCACTCACCGGCTGGTTGATACTCATGCCCGAATCCGACAACAGCGAAAGATTGCCTGATGCACTCACCGCACTACCCAAAGTCAGCGACGCGCTCGGCGCGCCAAACTGCGTCGAGGCGTACACCGCACCATTCACTGGAGAGCCGAAGAGATCAACCGTGAAGCTGCCATCGTTGATGACGTAAACGTCACCGCCGTTCGTATTCAGCGTTAAATTGGCGACTTGCGTGTTGAGCGCGATGCCGCCCACTGCTTGCGCAATCAATTCGGCGGCGCTGATGGCAGTGCCGGCGGCCTGGGTAACGGCGGCATCGTTCACCAGTGTGATGGTCCCTGCGTCACGCATATTGCCGACTGTCAATGCACCACGGTTAGTAATAGCAGTATTGCCGATGCCGGTGTTGCTGGTGGTAATGTTGGCAACGGCAGTGGTGAGCGCAATGCCGCCGGCTGCTGTGGCATCCAAAGTATTGGCGGTAACTATACCCAGGCCATTGCCGTTGGTGATGGCACCGCCTGCGCGGATGATCAGACTGCTCAAAGCCGAGACGACTTCGCCGCTGCCTTGGCCGAGCAAGGCGCTGCCTGAAATGGGGCCCGCTGCCGCGAGTCTGGTGTTGCTATTACTGACGGTTTCCGTATAGCTGCCCGCGCCATTCGGTGTGAACGTGGTGGACACAAGATTGTTGAGACTGAAATTAGGCCGGCTCATCAACTGGGAAGCCAGGGTGATGCCAGCGCCATCGGACAGGCCAATGGTTACATCCCCGGCGAAGCTTTCGCTGGCCCTGCCATAGTTGAAGCGGATGTTGCCGTTGCGATTGAGCACGGCTTCGAACCGTGCTGTTCGCGCGAAGTTGCTATACCGGGCCACATCCCACAGTACCGTCAGGGTGTTGGCGCCGGGCGCGATACGAATATCTCTCCCGAGATTAACATCCAATATCCAGTCGTTCCAGGCGGGAGCGATCGCCTTGTAACTGCCGAGAGAGCCAAGCGAGTCCGAATATTGACTCGTACTCGTGCCAAAGGTAATTAAGCCATTGGTCGTAATATAGGCTTGTGTGTAGGGCGTGCCAAAATAGTTAAAGGCAAAGGGCAGGTTGTAAACAAAAAATGTGTCGTCGATATAACCACCGCCCGCACCGAGCAGGTTCAGTGTGCCTGTGGCATTCAGCATCACGTGGCGCTGGGATTGAATTTGCCGCAGCGTCATATTCGCCCCACCCAAGGTGACATCATTCACTCCCGCAGCGCCAGTGGTATTGGAAATGGTGGTGCCGGATATTTGCATCAGATCACCCGTCGCAGCGATATCAATCGCGCCGCTGGCGGTAATATTCTGAGTAGTGATGTCGCCCGTGTTGGCAACGGCAACCGCGCCCACCGAGTTGCTGATTTCGTTTATGGTCAGCGGGGCGGCATTGTTGAGCAATACATTCCCGCTGATAGTGTTGGTGGCGTTGAAGAAGCTGATCTCGTTATTCAACCCGGCAAGGTTGATACCTCCGCGGCTACTGGCAGTGAGGGTATTGGCAATAATGCGCCCCAGCGTGTCCTGAGCAATGCCGCTGTTAGCAGTCATGCGGATGTTGCCGCCGTTGGCGTTTAAGGTGGCGGTACCGAGGTTAATTGCGCCGCCATTGAGATTATCCGAGTCGGCGTTGAAGACCATATCGAGTTGGCCGACCGTGGAAGTAATGCTGGCGTTGACGTTAATGTTGTTATGCGCGTTCAGCGTGAGCGTGGCACCTGCTCCGGCGGTCTTTGTGATCGCGCTGTTGACGGTGATATCGCCGACATCGGTACCGCCGCCAGTGGTGTCCAGAATGACGTTGCTACCAGTGTTGAGGACTGTTTGAATAGTCGCCGCAGAAATGGTGGAGTTGCCGGCTGTACCCTGGAAGTCGGCGTGTGCCGTCGCATTCGTATCAGTGATGCTCAAATCCGCAGCGGTGACAGTGATATTGAAAGGATCGAGCAGCCACGTTCCGCCTGCGCCCTTCGCTGCGCCGACATCAATGCGGATACCGGCGACATCGAGGTAATGGCCGGAAGTTTCGACGAAACCGCCGTTGCCGCCCCGCTCGCCGCCGCGGGCGGTGAGCGTGCCGTGGGCGCGTGTCACATCATCTGACCACACGATCACCTTGCCGCCGCCGCCGTTTTGTGTGGCATCGGCCTTGATCGTTACACCCGAACCCACGTAGGTGCGAAATGCGTTCTGCACCCATGGATTCTTGCCCTGGAAATCCCCACCCACCAGTACTGTGCCACCGCCGGTGGCACCTGATACATCCACGCTGGCGCTGCCGATCAGCCCTACATTGTTGCCGAGCACATGAATAGCGCCGCCGTCACCCGTGCTGCCGGTCGCAGCAATATTGCCTTCGACCAGCGTCGTGCCCCCCGACTGGATTTCGATCTTGCCGCCGGTCGCGCCACTGGCGTCGAGAATACTGCTTGAGGCCAGCGTCGTATTCTTCGTCGTTCTCAATACAATACGACCACCTTCGGCCACCGCGCTGCTGGCGTTCAAGGTGCCGCTGTTGTTGATCAACCCGGCATAGATGCCGATGCGCCCGGCGTCGGCGGTGATGGTGCCGAGGTTGCGCGCTTCATTGTCCGGCGCAACGATTTCCACGCGCAGGTTCGGCGTGCCGGGGTTGACCAGTTCCACGCTGTTGCCCGCGGCAAGAATCACTTCGCCCTGCGGACTGGTGATCAGGCCGTCGTTGGTCACCGCCTTGCCGATCAGATAGACGCTGCCGCCGGTAAGACTGCCCTGATTGACCACGCTGCCCGCGCCGGCGCCGTCGGTGAAGCGCATGCGGTTGGCGAGAAAGTCTTCGTTGCTGAGATTCAGCGTCGAGGCCACCAGCCCGGCAACGTTGATCTGCGATCCGGCGCCGAAGACGATGCCGTTGGGGTTGAGCAGGAATACTTTGCCGTTCGACTGCAGCGCGCCGAGGATGGCCGAGGGATCCTGCCCGATGACGCGGTTCAATACCGCGGAACTGGCTGATTGCTGGAGAAAGCGCGTCAGTTCATTGACGCCGATCGAAAAACTGCCCCAGTTGATGATCGCGCTGGGGCTGTTGGTGATGTTGAGGATGTTGCCGACGGTGGCGAAGCTCGCGGTGCCGTTAACCACCGTGGGACTGACCGGATTAGCCAGTGCGATACTGCCGGAGAAGCAGGTTGCCAAGGCAAGTGCGACGGCGGTGGGTTTGATCCGGTGATACAGCGCACTTGTTGTTTTTGTTTGCACTGAATCGCGTCGCAACATCGATTTACGCATGATGGCCCCTGTTGTCTTTTGCCACCAATGCACAAGTGCCCTGATGATCAGCGGACACTAATCCCCACGAATTTTAAGCGGTTCTTGGGTGCTTAGGCGAAAATTTTGAGGCTGATTCACTGCGAGGCGTGACATATGTCACGCCATGATACGGCTGCGTTCAGTTCTTGCGCCGCTGCCGCCGCGCTTCGGCCAGGCAAATACCCGCCGACACCGATACATTCAGACTTTCGACGCTGCCCAGCATGGGAATTCGCGCCAGTTCGTCGCAGGTTTCGCGGGTCAGCCGGCGCAGGCCCTCGCCTTCGGCGCCGAGCACCCAGCCCAGCGCGCCTTCGAGTTTGACCTCGTACAAATCGCTTTCAGCACGCTCATCGGCACCGACCAGCCAGATGTTGCGCTCCTTCAATTCACGCATGGTGCGCGCAAGGTTGGTGACCATAATGTAGGGCACGGTGTCGGCAGCACCGCTGGCGACCTTGGCCACCGTGGCATTGAGTCCGACCGCATGGTCCTTGGGTGCGATCACCGCATGCACCCCCATGCCGTCGGCCACGCGCAGGCAGGCGCCGAGATTGTGCGGATCGGTCACGCCATCGAGCAGCAGCAGCAGCGGCGGTTCGGTCAACTCATCAAGCACGTCTTCGATATGGGTCGGCATGCGCACCGCTTCCACCCGCGCCGCGACACCCTGATGCCGCGCCTGTCCGGTCATGCCGTCGAGGCGTTTGGCATCCACCAGCATCACCCGCGCGCCACGTGTTTCAGCCAGTGCCAGCAAATCTTTAGCCCGGCGGTCATTGCGACTGCCGTCGAGATAAATTTCGCGCACCACGCCCTCACGCTGACGCAGGCTGCTGGTTACGGCGTGAAAGCCGTGGATCAGGCGCAATTCGCTCATGGCTTAGAATTATTGTAAGTATTTGATTTTATTGATATTTTTAACGCTATCCTGCGAGCACAAAATCAATGCGCGCGGCATTCAAATCAACCTTGGCAATCTTCACCCGCACCCTGTCCCCGAGGCGATAGCGCTGCTTGGTGCGTTCGCCCATCAGTTCGTGTTTGCCGGCATCGTATTTGTAGTAATCCTTGCCCAGATCGGAGATGTGCACCAGTCCCTCGACATAAATGCCGTCGAGCGCAACAAAGGCGCCGAACGCGGCGACACCGGCGACGCTGCCCATGAACACTTCACCGACCCGATCACGCATGTAATAACACTTCAGCCACGCTGTCACATCGCGCGTGGCCTCGTCGGCCCGGCGTTCCGTCTTGGAACACTGCCCACCCAGTTCACTCCAGTCGCCGGGCTCGTATTTTTTGCCGTTGAGCACCGCCTTGATCGCACGATGCACCAGCAGATCCGGATAACGGCGGATCGGCGAGGTGAAATGGGTGTACGACTCGTAAGCCAGGCCGAAATGGCCGTTGTTTTTCGGCGTGTACACCGCCTGCTTCAATGACCGCAGCATCACCGTCTGCAGCAGTTGTTCATCCGGGCGGCCTTTGACCTTGGTCAGCAGCTTGGCGTAATCGGAGGCATGCGGCGTCTCTCCGCCGCTCAACTGCAGCCCGAAGCCTTTCAAGAAATCGCGCAGGGCTTCGAGTTTCTCCGGTGTCGGACCTTCATGCACGCGGTACAGCATCGGATGTTCATGGCCGTGCAGGAATGCTGAAGCGCATACATTCGCCGCCAGCATGCATTCCTCGATCACGCGATGCGCATCGTTGCGCACCACAGCGACGATATTTTCGATCTTGCCCTTGTCATCGAAAATCATCTGGGTTTCGGTGGTTTCAAAATCGATGGCGCCGCGTTTCTTGCGCGATTTCGCCAGCTGGTGATAGAGCCGGTAAAGTGCCTCGAGGTGTGGCACCAGCGCCTTGCGTTTCTTCGCAGCAGCGCCCTTGGGATCTTCAAGGATGGTCGCGACTTCGGTATAGGTGAAGCGCGCATGTGACAGCATCACCGCCGGGAAAAACTTGTATTTTTTGATGTTGCCGTGGGTATCGATCTGCATGTCGCAGGCCATCGCCAGCCGCTCAACATCCGGATTGATCGAACACAAACCGTTCGATATCGCTTCCGGCAGCATCGGGATCACCCGCCGCGGGAAATACACCGAATTGCCACGCTCGCGCGCCTCCATGTCCAACGCATCTCCGGCCTGCACGTAATGGCTGACGTCGGCAATAGCAACCACCAGGCGGAAACCGCTGCCCTCGGCTTCGCAAAACACGGCGTCATCAAAATCCCGGGCCGTCTCGCCATCAATGGTGACCAGCGGCATGTCGCGCAGGTCCACCCGGCCACGATGATCCGTACTGCGCACAGTCTTCGGCAGTTTCGCAGCAACCGCCTCGGCATCCGGCGAAAATATCCACGGCAGCGCGTGTTTACGCAGTGCGATTTCGATTTCCATTCCAGGGTCGGCATAGTTGCCGAGGATTTCGACCACCCGCGCCAGCGGTTGCGCCTGGCGCCCCGGCTGGCTGATGATTTCGACCGTCACCACCTGCCCAACCTTCGCCTTGCCCGACTCACCCGCCGGCACCACAAATTCCTGGCTGATGCGTTTGTCTTCAGCAGCCACAAAAGTCACGCCGTGTTCGATATGCAAACGGCCGACGAACCGCGTCTGGCCGTGTTCCAGCACCTCGACGATCTTGCCTTCCGGCCGGCCGCGGCGGTCCAGGCCGCTGATTCGCGCCATAACACGGTCACCGTGCAGCACTTTCTGCATTTCACCCGGCGCGAGGAACAGGTCCGGCCCGCCGTCTTCGCGTTGCATAAAACCGAAACCGTCCTTGTGGCCCAGCACGCGGCCGCGGAGAAGGTCCAGTTTCTCGACCACGCACAGGTCGCCGCGCCGGTTGCGCATGATCTGCCCATCGCGCTCCATCGCGCCGATGCGACGGCCGAACGCATCGCCATCAGCTTTGCCGATGTCGAGTTGCCGGACCAGATCTTTTTCTTCCATCGGCACGCCGGCCTCGACCAGGACTTCGAGGATCAGTTCACGGCTTGGCACCGGGTGTTCATAACGTTCTGCTTCGCGCGCCATGAACGGGTCACGGGTGCGTCGCGGGGCTTGCCCCGCAGGAGTGGTTTTTTTAGGTTTTTTCATTTGAATTAATAGCTTTCATGGGCTAGAATTCCGCCCTCGCCCAGATGGCGGAATTGGTAGACGCACCAGCTTCAGGTGCTGGCGGGTAATACCGTGGAGGTTCGAGTCCTCTTCTGGGCACCATAGTTGTTAGTGATGAGCGCGGAGTAATGAGTGCTGAGTTCGGCATTCATCGCTCCGCGCTCATTTTTGTTTCAGTTTTCGTTTCAATCAAACGGATTCCGGCGGACGATGGTGTGTTCGCGGTCCGCTCCGGTGGAAACAATATCGATCTGCACGCCGCACACCGCTTGCATGCGGTCGAGGTAATTGCGTGCGGCAAGCGGCAGATCGTCAAACCGCGTGACGCCCACCGTGCTGTCTTTCCAGCCCGGCATTTCTTCATACACCGGCTGGCACTCGGCCAGCAGCTCTGCGCCGAAGGGCAGGATGTCGCGCGCGACCCCATTCATCTTGTAGCCGATGCCGATCTGCACACTTTCCATGCCGTCGAGCACGTCGAGCTTGGTCACGCACAGCCCCGATACGCCGTTGATCTGGATCGAGCGCTTCAGCGCCGCGGCATCAAACCAGCCGCAGCGTCGCGGCCTGCCCGTGGTCGCGCCGACTTCATTGCCGCGCGTGGCGATCTGCCGGCCGATGTCGTCATCGAGTTCGGTCGGAAACGGTCCCGAGCCGACCCTGGTTGTATAAGCTTTAGTAATGCCCAGCACGTAATGCAGGCTCTGCGGACCAATGCCAGCACCCGGCGCCGCTGCACCCGCGACACAATTGCTCGATGTGACAAACGGATAGGTGCCGTGATCGACGTCGAGCAAGGTGCCCTGCGCGCCTTCAAACAGCAGGTTTTTGCCGGCCTGCTGCGCTTCATAAAGCAGGCGCGGCACATCGGCGACCATCGGCTTGATGCGCTCGGCATAGGCCATGGTGTCATCCAGCGTTTTCTGGAACGGCACGATGTCCACACGGAAATAATTCTTCAATACGAAATTGTGGAAGTCGAGTACCTCACCGAGCTTCGCGGCAAAACGCTCACGGTGGAACAGGTCCTGCAGCCGAATCGCGCGCCGCGCCACCTTGTCCTCATACGCCGGACCGATGCCGCGTCCGGTGGTGCCGATCTTGCCGGCGCCCTTGGCCGCTTCGCGGGCGCGGTCCAGCGCCACGTGATAGGGCAGGATCAAGGGGCAGGCCTCACTAATTTTTAACCGCCCTGCCACATCGACGCCGGCGGCTTGCAGCGTATCCACTTCCTCCAGCAGCGCTTCCGGCGAAATCACCACGCCGTTGCCGATATAACAGGCCACTTTGTCGCGCAGGATGCCCGAAGGAATCAGGTGCAATACCGTCTTTTTGCCGTTGATCACCAGCGTGTGGCCGGCGTTGTGTCCGCCCTGAAAACGCACCACGCCTTCGGAGCGATCCGTCAGCCAGTCGACGATCTTGCCCTTGCCCTCGTCACCCCATTGGGTGCCGACTACCACTACATTCCTGCTCATGAACTTATTGCCTTTTTGACTGTAATATTTATTAGCAAAATCAAATACTTATATAAATATAATAATCTGCCTTATTAGCCAGTTTTTGGGTTAATCGTTTACTTTATTTTCTATCTTACTTTTTCCCAATTATCCAGCGTCCGTTACGCTGAACCAGGGCCCGCTCGCAGCCCAACTCACCACGAAACCGGCTGTGACCCGGGAAGTCTTCAATGACCACGGTGCCCCGTGTCCGCAGTCCTGCAATGGCCCGCTGCAATGCACTGTCCTGCGGCCGATAAGGCGCCAGCACCCGCGATTCGCGCAGCACACCCGCCGCGCCAGCCGCCAGTTCGCGCAGGTCCATGCTGAACCCGGTTGCCGGCCGGGCACGGCCGAAAGCCTTGCCCACCTCGTCATAACGCCCGCCCTGCGCCAGTGCAATGGGCCGGGCATTAGCATAAGCCGCGAACACCACGCCGCTGTGATAATGGTAGCCGCGCAACTCGCCCAGATCAAAGCTGCGGATGTGCACCCGGTCGGCCAATTGCTTCGACAGGGCCGACAGGTCACGCAGCGCCGCGCGGATCTCCGGCAGTGCCGGCAGCACCTTATGCGCGCGCGCCAACACCTCAGGACCGCCATAGAGCTCCGGCAAGGCCGCCAGCGCGGCACGCGTGCTGCGATCCAGCTTGCTCGCCAAGGTCGTAATCGACGGCGCATCCTTGGCCTGCATCGCCTGGAACAGTTCGGCTTCCAGCCCACGCGAAACTTTCGCGCGACGCAATAAGGCTCGGAATATGGCAACGTGGCCGATATCCAGCGACACCTCGCGCACCCCCGCCAGCTGCAGAGCCCGCAGCATCAGCCGCTGCACCTCGACATCACTTTCTATGCCGCGATGGCCGTAGATTTCAGCACCGATCTGCAGCGGCTCGCGTGTCCGGTTCATGCCGTCGGGCAATGTGCGCAGCACGCTGCCGGCGTAACACAGCCGCGTAATCCCGTTGCGGTTCAATAGATGGGCGTCGATACGGGCGACTTGCGGCGTAATGTCCGCACGCACCCCCAGCATGCGTCCCGACAACTGGTCGACCAGCTTGAAGGTCTGCAGGTCGAGATCGTGCCCGGAGCCGGTCAGCAGCGAATCAACGTATTCCAGCAGTGGCGGCATCACGAGCTCATACCCATGCACTGCGAAATCGTCGAGTAAGCAGCGGCGCACCTGCTCAATGCGGCGAGCCTCGCCGGGCAGGATATCTTCAATGTATTCAGGCAGCAGCCAGGTTCTCATCGGAAGTTCAAGGGCTGGTCAGGAATTGTTTACAAAGCGGGTTACAAGCGGCGCCAAACCGGCGCAAAGGCGCATTATAGAAGTTTGGGGGGCTCAGCGGCCTGAGATATACAACAGCCCGAGTCCTGCAAGCAGCGAGGCCAGCCCGATGAAACGCAATTGGCCGTCGCTCAATTCGATCATCCGACGGAAGGTCTCCCGCCAGGTGGCCGGCAACAGGAACGGCAGTAGCCCTTCAATCATCAGCATCAGGGCAAAGGCCGTCAGCAGATTGTCAAACATGAATCAGACGCAAGATCAGTGGACCGTCGGCGCGGATCGCGCCGGAATCACTTGCCGCCGGTCTTGCCGCCGGATTTCAGGTATTTAAAGAACTCCGAGTTTGGCTCGAGCACGAGTACATCGTTCTTGCTCTTGAAACTCGCACGGTAGGCTTCAAGGCTGCGATAAAACGCGTAGAACTCGGGGTTGATCTCGTAGGCTTTCGCGTAATTCGCTGATGCCTTGGCATCACCCTCGCCCTTGATGCGCTGCGCCTCACGGTAGGCTTCGGCGAGTATGACTTCCTTCTGCTTGTCGGCATCGGCGCGGATCTTTTCAGATTCCGCCGCACCGGTAGAACGCAGTTCATTGGCTACGCGCTTGCGCTCCGCCTCCATCCGCCCGTAAACCGAGCCGCTGACCTCCTGCGGCAGGTCAACGCGCTTCAAGCGCACGTCCAGCACTTCGACACCGATCTTCGATGCGTCTTCGTTGGCCTTCTTGCGCATCAGATCCATGATCTTATCGCGCTCGCCGGACACCACGTCATGCACGGTGCGATTGCCGAACTCGGCGCGCAAGCCGTCATTGATGGTCTGCAGCAACCGCGTCTGCGCGCGCAGCTCATCACCGCCGACAGAGGTGTAGTAGTTGCGCACATCGGTGATACGCCATTTGACGAACAAGTCCACCAGCACGTTTTTCTTTTCCGAAGTCAGGAAGCGCTCGGGCTCTGCCGTATCAATGGTCAAGATACGCACATCGAAGAAACGCACGTTGTCGAGCAAGGGTACTTTGAAATAAAGGCCCGGCGTTTTCTGGATGGCGACCACCTCGCCCAAGCGGAACACGATCGAGTTCTGACGCTGATCGACGATGAACATTGACATCGACAGGATCAGCAGCAGCGCGGCCACGCCGATCAGAATGGGGCCGAAATTGCGTTTCATCAGCGGGCCTCCCGGTCACGGCTGCGGAAGGCTTCGCGACCGCGCGCCGCGCTGTCGGCAGCAGCCGGCTCGGCTGATTTGGTCTGCGGCACTGCCTCGGCAGCAACCACACCCGCCGTGGACATCTGCATCAGTTTATCGAGTGGCAGATAGAGCATGTTGCCGCCGCTTTTTTGGTCAATCAGGATTTTGCTGGTATTGCTCATGATCTGCTGCATGGCATCGAGATAAAGACGATCGCGCGTCACCTGAGGTGCTTTCGAGTATTCGGCAACCACCTGGCGGAAGCGCGAAGCATCACCCTGGGACTGCTCAATCACCCGGCTGCGATAACCTTCGGCTTCCAGCATCAATCGTGCGGCCATGCCGCGTGCCCGCGGAATCACGTCGTTGGCATAGGCTTCGCCTTCGTTTTTCTGGCGCTCGCGGTCCTGGCTGGCCTTCACCGCATCGTCAAAAGAAGCCTGGACCTGTTCCGGGGGCTGGGCGTTCTGCATGGTGACCTTGCTGATGCTGATGCCGGTGCCGTATCGGTCAAGGATTTCCTGCATCAGTTTCTGCGCGCGCGCGGCGACTTCCGCCCGGCCTTCGAAAATGACGAAGTCCATGCTGTTGCGGCCGACGATCTCGCGAATCGATGTTTCCGCGGCCTGCAGCACCGAATCCTCCGGCGCGCGACCGTTGAACAGGAAGTCACTGGGGCTTTTCAGGATGTACTGCACCGCAAACTGGACGTCGATGATGTTTTCGTCATCGGTCAGCATCAACGATTCCTTCAGCACCTTGCTCTTGACATTGTTGCGGTAACCGACTTCGACCGTGCGCACCTGCGCCACGTTGACCACTTCGGCCGACTCGACCGGATATGGCAGATGCCAGCGCGGACCCGGCATGGTTGTCTCGACAAACTTGCCAAATCGCAAAACAACGCCACGCTGGCCCTCGTTGACGATGTAGAAGCCACTGGCGATCCACACCACGACGATCAGCAACGCCAGCAGACCGGCACCGCCGCCGATGGCGCCTGCACTGGGACCACCGCCCGGCGTTTCACCATTGCCGCTGCCACCGCCCTTGCCGCCGAGCAGCCGGTTCAGTTTGCGATTGAGGTTGCGCCAGATCTCGTCGAGGTCGGGCGGTCCCTGGTTGCCACCGCCGGGACGACGTCCCCACTGCGGATCATTCAATGACAACAGCGGCGCCAGCATTCTGGCAACGCCGGCACTCAGGCGCTCGCGAAAAGACTTGGAAGTTTCAATCATTGGTTTGAGTAGGGAAAATTCGATCGGCATCAGGAGAAAAAATCAGGCGGCAACAGGTTGACGTGGGCTTCTGGCTTCCAGTGCATGCTCCCCGATGGCTTTACGCAACAGATCAACACCATCACCAGTCAGCGCACTTAACCAAAGGCGGGAAATTCTAGCACACTCATCCCTCTCGTCCCGGGCCGGCAGGTTGCCGCGGTCGATCTTGTTATAGACCATGATTTGCGGCACTTTGTCAGCGCCGATTTCGGCGAGCACGGTGTTCACAGCGACGATCTGTGCGTCGCGATCGGCGCTGCTGGCGTCGACCACATGCAGCAACAGGTCGGCCTGTATGGTTTCTTCCAGCGTGGCCTGGAAGGCCTCGACGAGGGTATGCGGCAGGTGGCGGATAAAACCGACGGTATCGGAGATCACCACTTCTGCGCCCGGGACGCCGCTCATGCGGCGGGTGGTCGTATCCAGCGTCGCAAACAACTGGTCCGCAGCATAAGCATCGGCCTTGGTGATGCGGTTGAACAGGGTCGATTTACCGGTGTTGGTATATCCCACCAGCGATACCGAAAACACATGGGCACGCGCCCGTGAGCGGCGCTGGGTGGCGTGCTGGGCGCGCACCTTGGCCAGTTTTTCCTTCAGCACCTTGACCCGTTTGCCGAGCAGCCGGCGGTCGGTCTCGAGCTGGGTTTCACCAGGCCCGCGCATGCCGATGCCGCCGCGCTGGCGTTCCAGATGGGTCCAGCCGCGAACCAGCCGCGTCGACAGGTGCTCCAGTTGCGCGAGCTCAACCTGCAATTTGCCTTCATGGCTGCGGGCGCGCTGGGCAAAAATGTCGAGGATCAGGCTGGTACGATCAATGACCCGGCATGACAACTGGCGTTCGAGGTTACGTTCCTGAATCGGGCTCAGCGCATGGTTGAAAATGACCACCGACGCGCCGGTCTCCTGCTGGATGAGGCCGATTTCTTCGACTTTGCCTTTGCCGGCATACAGCGCCGCATCAGGACGGTCACGGCGCCCCTTCACCACTGCTCGCACATCGACACCACCGCTACGCGCGAGCAATTGCAGTTCCTCCAGGCTTTCCGCGTAATCCGGCTCGCCGAGGTCGAGCGCTACCAACACCGCCTCGGTACCTTTACCAGGTTTGCCCGGATTACCCGGACTGCCGCTACCCGGGCTGCCCGGACGCTCAAACATCTAAGAAATATCTAAAAAAATAATTAAATAAAATCAATTACTTATCTTGATCTTCATCCGGCTGCAAACTGACTGCACGAGCCGGCACCACGGTCGAAATGGCGTGTTTGTAAACCATTTGCGTGACGGTGTTTTTCAACAGCACCACGTATTGGTCAAAGGAATCCACCTGTCCCTGCAATTTGATGCCATTGACGAGGTAAATTGAAACGGGAATATGTTCCTTGCGCAAAGCATTCAGGAACGGGTCTTGTAGCAGCTGCCCTTTATTACTCATGGCACCCTCTCTGGGTTGTAGTTATTCGAAAGATCACTCTAGCCTAAATTTTCCCGTCTGGCCATAGACTTAGGTGCGGACTTAGGTGCGGACTTAGCTTCGGGGTTAGCAGCAAATTTAACTGCGTAGTTAACTACGTTTAGCATCACTCTTGGCAAACGGGTTACGTCCACTCTTGAATTCTACTTTGAGTGGCGTACCGGTGAGTTTGAACGCGTCGCGGAAAAATCGTTCCAGATAGCGGCGATAGGTATCCGGCACCCGATCCAGTGCCGAGCCGTGGATGATGATTCGCGGCGGATTGTGCCCGCCCTGATGGGCATAGCGCAGCTTCGGCCGCACCAGGCCGTGGTGCGGGGGCTGTTGCTGCTGGACGGCCAGCATCAGTATCCGCGTCAGCCGCGGCGTCGACAACTTGGCCATGGCCGCTGCATAAGCATCATCCACCGAGCGCAACACCGCCGCGACCCCCTGCCCCTGCAGCGCGGAAATGAAATGGAACTTCGCGAAACTGAGGAAATTCAGCTTGCGTGCGCCGTCACGTTTCACCTGCTCGCGAACGCCCTCATCCAGTCCTTCCCATTTATTGACGGCCACCACCAGCGCCCGTCCCGCCTCGAGAATGAACCCCGCAATATGCGCGTCCTGCTCGGCGATTTCCTGGCTCGCATCCAGCACCAGGATCACGATGTTGGCGTCGGCAATCGACTGCAGAGTCTTGATTACAGAAAATTTTTCCGCGACCTCATCAACCTGGCCGCGTTTGCGCATGCCCGCGGTGTCGATCAGCGTATAACGTTTTCCGGCGCGCTCGAAATCGATATAAATCGAATCCCGAGTGGTGCCGGGCTGATCGAAGACCACCACCCGCTCTTCACCGAGCAGCGCGTTGACCAGGGTCGACTTGCCAACGTTCGGTCGCCCGACGATGGCGATTTTCGGCTGCCGCTCCGCACTCTCCGACGCGCGCTCGGGTTGCGGAAACTCCTCCAGCACGATATCCATCAGATCGCTGACGTGTTCTCCATGCTCGGCCGAAATCGCCAGCGGATCGCCCAGGCCCAGCGCGTGAAAATCCGCAGTTGCCGCAGCATGGATCATGCCCTCGGACTTGTTGACGATCAGCCAGATCTTGCGGCCGCTGCG
>JAYUYQ010000285.1:0-3731 GCA_043752435.1 Betaproteobacteria bacterium | reverse complement strand
ACACCCTGCGGCGAGAATTTTCGGCGATCCGCCATTTTGGCTCAAAAAATGTATTCTCCGTTACCTTTAGTGTGGGCATTGCGTGTTTTCCGGAAATCGCTGGCGCGGTCAATTTAGCGACCGCCGCCGATCGGGCGCTTTACGAGGCTAAGGCGGCGGGTCGAAACTGCGTCGTGTTGACAACCGCCGTCGCGGAAAAAGAGAAATGAAGACGCTAATGCGCATCCTTCATGCCGAAGATGAACCGGATATTCAGGCAATTGCGCGACTCGCGCTGGAACGGGTGGGGGGCTTTACGGTGCTCTCCTGCGAAAACGGTCGTGTGGCATTGGAGGCCATGGAAGCATTCCGCCCCGATCTGCTGCTGCTCGACGTAATGATGCCGGAGATGGATGGGCTCACGCTACTTAAAACGTTACGTGCAGGAGGCCCGTTTGCCGACACGCCGGCGATCTTCCTGACTGCCAAAGTGCAAGCGCATGAGGTCGAGCAGTACCTTGCCCTTGGCGCGTGCGCGGTGTTGGCGAAACCCTTCGAGCCGATGCAGCTCGCCGCGCAGATTCGGAAAATCTGGGCTGCGCTCGCGTTAAAGGGATAACACCCAACGCCGGGTGCGATGCAAACTGATGTGGAAAATTAGCCAATACTCCTTTACCGTCGTTCCCGCGAATGGTGAAGGCATGCCTTCACTCCAGCGTCGTTTCGCGAAAGTCACTGGGGTGAAGGCGTGCCTTCACCATTCGCGAGGACGACGGTGTTGTTTGCATCGCACCCGGCGGGTCCAGGAAGCATTTGGGCAATCGCGGCTTGCAGCCGTTCGCGATCAATCGGCTTCGTCAGCAACATGTCGCAACCGGCTGCTTTGGCCCGCGCGGCCTCTGCCTCGCCCAGATGCCCCGTCAGCATCATGATTGGCCGCGCGTAACCTTGCGTTCGCAACATGACTACCGCTTCAATGCCTGACACCTCCGGCATTTCCATGTCCATCAGCACCAGGTCAGGCTGTTGCGCCATCGCGGTATCCACCGCCTGCCTGCCGTCCTCGGCGATCAGCACGGCGAGACCCATGCCGGTGAGATACAGTTCGACCAGATCGCGGATATCTTCGTTGTCGTCCGCGATCAGGACCCGCCCGCGAAGTTTCGCGGCGACCGCAGTCGGGCGAATTGTCTCGCCGTCCTCTGGAGGCGCACACGCGGCAGCGTTGATTGTCGCCGTGAAGGTGGTGCCCTGGCCAGGCTGAGACTGGACTGTAACTTCGCCGCCCATCAGCGAACACAGCATACGACTGATGGATAAGCCGAGCCCGGATCCGCCGTGACTTTTCGCGATCCCGTCGTGGGCTTGCGCGAAGGGAGAAAATATCCGCTCGACCTGTACTACCGTCATGCCCGGCCCGGTGTCGATGACAGCAAGGGTAAGACGGCCATCCTGCCAGTCGCATTTGAGGCAGACCTTCCCGACCTCGGTGAATTTGATGGCGTTACCCAGCAGGTTGATCAGCACCTGCTTTACACGCATGGGGTCAAGTAGCAGGCCGGCAGGAATATCCTCGGCAACCTGCGATTCCAGCGCAAGGTTTTTCGCCTTTGCGCCTGGGGTAAGCGTAAGCAAGACGTCGCTCACCACACGGCGAATATCCGCCGGTACCGGCACAATTTTCATTTGTCCAGCTTCGATGCGCGATTGATCGAGGATATTGTTGACGAGACTGAGCAAATGCTGACTGTTCTTCTCGACGATATCCGCAAACTGGGTGCGGCGATCACTTGCCAGCGCCGGATCGGCGAGAAATTTGTTGTAGCCCATGATGGCGGTTAGCGGGGTACGTAGTTCATGACTGATGTGCGAGATGAATTGCTCGTTCAGTCGACGTGCCTCTTGTGCCGCGCGCATGCCCAGATCGAGCTGCCGCTTTTCGTTTGACAGCGTCACCAGCCGCATCAGCATCATCGCCAGATATACGATCAAGCCGGCGAGGAGCGGATACAGCAGCGCTGCCTGCTGCCCGCGCGCAACCAGTGCGGTCGACGCCGCCGTGACGACCAGCAGCATCAAGCCGCCGGAAAGATTTTCCGCGTACGGCCGGTCTTGCAAGCGCGGTAGAAATGCTGCGAGCGGGATGGCGAGAGCCATCAGAAAAAGTAACGCATCCCATGCCATACGCCTTGGTTCCAGAACGCTGCCTTGCGCCAGCATTTGGTGTATCAGTGCAGCACAGATTAATCCCGGCAGTTTTCCCAGTGGCGTCTCGACGGAATCATTCAGAGTTTCTGCGGAACTACCTACAAAAATGGTCTTGCCCCGTACAGCTGTAGCGACATCCCCCTGGCTGTCGCTGCCCAGCGCGGCCAGCACTAGCTGGTAAAGCGAAATTCGGGGCATGCCGTCAGGTGACTCCGGAAATCTCAACTCGACTTCGCCGGCGGAATTGAGTGGCCAGCGCCACGCGCCAAGCGTGAGTGACTGCCCATCGCCGGAAAGCGCGGCGTTCGGGTTTGCTGCCATCAATGCAGCCAATTGCAGGCTGGGAAGTCGCATGCCATACACGTTATGCGTGAGCGGTACACGTCGCACAATACCGCCGGGATCTGTCATCACCGTGTTTATTCCGAGGCGCACGCCGCGTGCGTCGCTGAGAACGGGAACCGGCAGCGTGATATCCGGCCTGGGTTGCGCTGGAACGCCTTCCATGCGCGGCAACGCGCTCTTGCTGATCCGCGCAAGGTGCGCTGCATTGCGGTCCAGAGACTGGGCCATCTCCGAGGCAATCAGAACCGTTTTGCCGGTAGCGGCCAGCGATGCCGCAAACTGATCGTCGCCGCTGCGAGGCTCGGCGAACAAAATGTCGTAGGCAACGACTTTCGCGCCCGCATTGCGGAGGTATTCATTGACCAGCGCGAAAACGTCGCGGTTATACGGCCATGGCCCCAATTGGCTCATGAGGCCGGCAATGGTGGCCTCGTCGACATCGACGACGAGCACGTCAGAATACGTGAGCGGACGCGCTGTCGCCATTACCTGCACATCCTGGAGTGCGAGACTGGCACGCTGCAATATCGGCACCTGATACGCCAACACGGTCAGCGTTAGCGCCACTGCCGCGATGCCAAGCCCCTTGAGCAGAAATTGCCGTGTGCGCGTTCCGGTCATACCGCTATTTTTTTATGTCGCGTTGCACCGCGTCCTGAAGCCGCAGCGCCTCAACGTTGTCTGGACGCGCACGCAGTTCATGGGCAAGGTACTTCCGCGCGCGCAGCAGATCGCCGCGCTCAAATGCGGCTTTGGCACCAGTCATTGCGGCATAGATATAGCCAGGGTGTCGGGAAAGAAGCTCATCAAGCCGCTGGAATGCCAATTCCATTTTGTTTTCCGCAATTTCCACCTCTGCCAGCCCCCAGTTTGCGTCCGGGTCTTGATTCGATGTCGCGAGTACGGTCTCGTAGTCCTTGCGTGCCAGCTCTAATTTTTTCAGCCAATAGTGTACGCGGCCACGTCGCAAAAACGTCCCGACATCGCTTTTGTCAGCTGCAATGGACTTATCCAGGTATGACTTGGCGCTCTCCAATTCGGCATTGATATAGTATGCCCAGCCCAGGTCGCTCAGCACTGAAGCGTCGGTGGGATAACCTTTTTCGGCGAGCCGCAACGCGACCAACGCTTCTTTGGCCTTGCCCTGTGCAATGGATGAACGCCCTGACTCGTGGTGATATTTGTAGTGCAGTATTCGA
>JAYUYQ010000284.1:0-3739 GCA_043752435.1 Betaproteobacteria bacterium | reverse complement strand
GTTATGTGCAGATCGTCGATAGCTTTGAAAAAATCGGCATGACCGGCAGTTCGAAAATCCAGAAAAACAAATTGCGTGCCCAGGCTCTGATTGATTTCGGCCTTGAGGAGCAGAAAAAGACCTGATGCTAGGAATCAACCATGCCATCATGGCAGAGATACTATAAATATATGATTTAATTTATATTTTATTATCAGGCAATCATTTGCCGGATATCGAAAATCTGAACGGAGAGTCGCTTGCAATACACCCTTGAACGCCCCGACGGCTGCAAAATTTTTTACACCATCGACGATTACACCGATCCATGGCACAAGGCTGAAACCATCCTGTTCGTCCACGGCCTCGCCGAATCCGGTGAAGCCTGGCGGGCCTGGGTGCCGCATTTTGCGCGCCACTACCGCGTGGTACGCATCGACCTGCGCGGTTTCGGTCGCTCCACCGCAATGCCCGGTTCGCACGAATGGACCATGGACGAACTGCTCGACGACATGGAGGCGTTGATCCGTCACCTCGGCTGCACGCGCGTGCATCTGGTCGGCGCAAAAAGCGGTGGCTCAATGGCGCTGGCGATGGCGGCCAATCGTCCCGCGCTGGTGCAGACGCTGATCGGCGTCACCCCGCCGCTGCTGCCTGCGGCAGGCGTCGATGACTGGGTCAAACACATTGCCGCCAAGGGCGTGCTCGACTGGGCCGCCCACACCATGCAGGGCCGGCTGGGCACGGCGGCGACACAAGCTGAAGTCGACTGGTGGATCCACAATCTGCAGGGCAAAACACCGGTATCCACGCTGGAAGGTTATCTGCGCTGGGTACCCAAACTCGACATCCGCGAAGACGTCAAACGCATCACCTGCCCGACGCTGATCATCACCACCACCGGCAGCGGCCTGCGCTCGGTGGACGGCGTCAAGGCCTGGGTAGCCGGCGTCAAACCCGCACGGCTGCTGATCCTCGACGGCGATGCCTGGCACGCTGCTGGCGCTTATCCCGATCGCTGCGCGCAGCCTGCGCTGGAATTCCTCGACGAACAAAAAAACAGCAAGGCGGCCTGATGATCACCACCACCATCCGCAATCTGCTGTCCGCATTCGCACTCACCATCATCTGCAGCAGCGCTGCCGCGCAAATCTGGCCGGCAAAAGCGGTGCGCATCGTCGTCGGCTATCCGCCGGGCGGCCCGACCGACCTGCTGGCGCGCATCGTCGCGCAAAAACTCACGGAATCCTGGGGCCAGCAGGTGCTGGTCGACAACCGTCCCGGTGCGAGCGGCATGATCGGCGCCGAAGTCACGGTACGCGCAGCTTCCGACGGCTACACACTGCTGATGGTGCCCGTGACCTATGCGATAACGCCCAGCCTGTTCCCCAAAATGGCCTACGATGCGGTCAAAGACCTGGCACCTGTTGCCCAGGTCGCGGCAGCGCCTTTCATCCTCGTCGTACACCCGACACTGCCGGTGAAAACGGTGAAGGATCTGATTACGTTGGCGCGCAGCCGCCCCGGCCAGATCAACTACGCATCGGCCAGCGCCGGCGGCATGCCGCATCTCGCCGGCGAACTGTTCAACACCATGACCAGCGTCAAGATGGTTCACATCCCGTACAAGGGCGCGGCACCGGCCACCACCGACCTGCTCGCCGGACAGGTGTCACTGATGTTCAACAACATGCTGTCGGCAATGCCGCAGGTCAAAAGCGGACGACTGCGCGCCATCGCGGTGACCAGCATCAAACGTTCGGCCGCAGCACCTGAACTGCCGACCATCGCCGAGACCGTACCGGGTTACGAGGCCAGCGGCTGGTACGCCGCGTTCGCGCCGGCGGCAACACCGCGCGAACTGATCACCCGACTCAACAATGACATGAACCGTGTGATGAAAATGCCGGACGTCACGCAGCGCCTCGCCGGGGATGGCGTCGAAGCCGTGGGCACCACGGCGGAACAGTTCGGCATTTACCTGCGGCAGGAAATCGCCAAATGGGGCAAAGTCGTCAAGGCCTCGGGCGCCAAGGCCGACTGAAGCACACACACGGAGAAGCGCGATGAACATACGTCTCACGCTGGCTGCGCTGCTGTTATGCGGCGCGCTGCCTGCGGCAACCGCCGCGGACTATCCGACGAAACCAATACGCCTCGTGGTGCCCTTCCCCGCGGGCGGACCGGTGGACATCACCGCGCGCACCCTGGCGCCGCGACTCACCGAAACCCTGGGCCAGCGCATCCTCGTCGACAATCGCGGCGGTGCCGGAGGCATCCTCGGTTCGGACATCGTCGCCAAATCGCCTGCTGATGGTCACACCCTCCTGCTGTGCACGACCGGCAATGCCATCAACGTCAGCCTGGTGAAAAACCTGCCGTATGACATTCGCAAGGATTTCACGGCGGTGTCCATGATCGCGATCATCACCAGCATCCTTGTCGTGCATCCCTCACTGCCGGCGAAAACGGTGAAAGACCTGATCGCATTGGCGAAGGCCAAACCCGATGCGCTGAGTTATGCCTCCACCGGCAACGGCGCGCCGACGCACCTTGCCGGCGAACTGTTCAAAAGCATGGCCGGCGTCAAAATGCTCCACGTGCCGTACAAGGGTGCATCGCTGGCGCTGATCGACCTGATCAGCGGCCATGTGCAACTGTCATTCATCAGCGCCCCGGGCTCGATGCAGCACGTGCAATCCGGCCGCTTGCGGGTACTCGCCGTGACCAATGCCAAACGCTCAGTGCTGCTGCCCGAAGTGCCGACCATCAGCGAAGCGGGACTGCGCGGTTATGAATCGGAAGGCTGGCACGGTCTGTTCACGCCGTCCGGTACGCCCAAACCCGTGGTGGACCGCCTCTACAAGGAATTCTCGGCGGCGCTGCGCGACCAGAAGATCAGCGCGCAACTGCTGGCCGGCGGCGCCGAACCGGTGGGCATGCCGCCCGAAGAATTTTCGCGGAAGCTGAATGCTGAAATAGAGAAATGGGCGAAAGTGGTCAAAACATCAGGGATGAAGGTGGACTGATGAGGATTGAGGATTGAGCGGCACTTTGAACGCAGCAAGTTGTTCCAATTGGAAAAAGGGGTATTCGATGTCTGATTTGATGAAACAGTCTCCGCTCGGCGTCTACGTCGAGCACCTGAAAAAAGGCGAACTCGCCTATCAGGTGTGCAAGGACAACAACAAGGCCTTCTTCTACCCGCGCGCTATCGCGCCGGAAACCGGCAGCGAGAACATCGAATGGCGCGTGTCCAAGGGACTCGGCACGGTTTATACGACCACCGTCATTTATTACAAGGGCGAGGCGCCGCTGAACGTGGCGATGATCGACATGGACGAAGGTTATCGTCTGATGAGCCGCGTCGAGGACATCGATGCCACGGACGTCAAGATTGGCATGCGCGTGAAGTTCAAGGTCAATCCCGGTGACGACAAGACCCTGCCCTTTCCGGTGTTCACGGCCCTCACCCCCGCCCCCTCTCCCGAAGGGAGAGGGGAGGCAAATGTTTCCCTTCTCCCTCCGGGAGAAGGGTCAGGGATGAGGGAAGGGGACGCCCAATGAGCGGCCTCAAACGCGGCAGCATCGCCGTCGTCGGCGCGGCGGAATCCGACCTTGGCCAAGTCGCGCAACACACCTCGCCCGTTGACCTGATGGCGCAGGCCACCATGCGCGCCCTGGACGATTGCGGCCTGAAGCTGAAGGATGTCGACGGCCTGTTCGTCGCGGCGACCCAGGTGCGCATGGGTCCGATGTC
>JAYUYQ010000283.1:0-21272 GCA_043752435.1 Betaproteobacteria bacterium | reverse complement strand
CAGCTTTTTTGGTGAATGTTACCGCGATGATTTCCTCGGCATGATTCACGCGCGCGAGCAACAGCAGATAACGCTGGATCAGCAGTTCGGTTTTGCCCGAGCCTGCGGGCGCCTGGACGATAAACGAACGTTTCGGGTCCAGCGCCTCGCGGCGCTGCCCAATATCAGGAATGGCTGCCGTCATTATCCGGCCTCTCCGTCCACGATGGGCTCGCCCATGCGTTCGCGGATACGGCAGAATGACTGCAGGTCGCAAAACTGGCAGGTCTGCGGATACCGTTTGGGATCCACCACCGAAACGCCGCCGGCGAACTGCAGCGCAATGTCCTCCATATCCGCTCGCCATGCGGCGACCAGATCCGGCCATGCCGGATACTGATCCGTGTATCTGGAGTCTGCATACGCCTTCACACCCGGCAGCAGATCGCCGTCGCGCGCCAAGCCGACATAGGCCATGTTGCCGGCACGTACCCGTGCAAACGCAACTGCAGCGGCATCAGGCTCGGCGGTCAGCAGATACAATGGCAGTTGCGGCTCTTCAGGCCGCTTACCGAGCATGTCGCCGGCATTGGCATTGCCGGTTTTGTAATCGATGACGATGCGGCGACCGTCGGCGGTCTCGTCAACCCGGTCCAGCCGCGCATTGAGCTGCAGTCCGCCGATCGTCATGGCGCGTTTATCCTCGACTGCAAGCACGGTGAATGCGCCGCGCTTGCGGTCTTCCTCCAGCCAGGCGCGCGCCAGGCCGGTGAGGCGGCGTTTTTCGATGTCGGCAAAACGGCCCGACAGCGCCGTCGGCCGCTCGCGCCGGATGCGCTCCATTGCGGCGTGAGCAGCATCACTGAGCAGCGCGTCAAGCGCATCGACACCCAGCGCCTGCAACGCATCACTGGTGCGCAACTGTGACCACACTTTCGCCAGCACGTTGTGCACCAGCATACCGCGCTCCAGTGCATCGAGGCCGGCGTGCGGCACCTCGGGCGTCTTAGCATGCAGGCGATGCCGGGCGCCGGCCCGAAACGGACAGGCGGCCTGATCCCTGAGCAGTCCGGTGCCGCCGCCAACGACATGGTCATCGGCAAGCTGCGGAGCAACATCATCGGCAAGCCGTTCAATGCCGTGCACCGCATGGATCGCGCCGCGATAATCGGCATAGGCTGTGATGTCGGGTTGTCCTTCAGCCACCAAGGCAATCAGCGCGCTGGGGCGCAGCTCGCGATCATCCTCCTGCAGCGGGTGGCTCAGCACCACTTCTTCGGCCGAAACACACCATCGCCCAGTTGTAATGCGTGCCGCCGCCAGCGCATCGGCCGGCGAACTTTGCGGCAAACCCGCAGCACGTTGCACCGCCAGCGGCAAAAACGGATTGGGACGCTGCGTCGGCGGCCAGCGTTCATCACCGAGTCCCATCACCCACAGGCTATCGAAGGTCATTCCCGATGTTTCGAGCACACCGATGATCTGGATCGGTACATCCGGCGATTCCGGCTGGAACAGGGTATCAACCGCCATGCGCCGCAACCGAGACAGCGCCTCCGCATAAGCCATCCGCGGCACCACACGATCCAGTGCGGCAAATCCGGCGATCACCTCATGCCATCGCTTCAGGGTCTGATATTCAACGGAGTCGAGCGCGCGTTCGCCGGGGAATCCGGCAATGGCCAGCGCCTCGGAAAAAGCCCTCGCCCACAGCGAAGGCGCCTGCGTGCCCAACAAGCGGTTTTTGCGAAAGCCTGCGCATGCCGTGAATTGGCGCGCCAGTTGCGGGCAACTCGCGCCATGTCGTACCACCAGACTCTGCAATTGTTCCAGCGTCACCGCAGGTTCGGCACGACGGCGCAGTTCGGCATCCAGCAAGGCGCGGTCCGATCGCTCGGATTCCGCACCGCCAATAAACGGCGAACGCAGCACCCGGCTCGCACGTTCAAACTCGATCTCCCGACCGGCCAGTTCCAGCAGCAGCACCGCGGTGTTGACCAGCGGATAGTCCGCCAGCGAAACGCCCAGCGACAGGTTGAACGGTCGTACGCGCGGCGGCGCATCGGGCAATGCGTAATCCGGCGCCATCGCCGCACTGAACAGGCGCACCACGGCGGCACGACGCGTAGCAAGATCCGGCACCACGATGCCGATGCGCGTATGACCTGCTTCCAGTCTGGTGCGGGCCCACGCGGCCGCAAGACGGATTTCCTGTTCGGCATTGGCGCACGGCACGCGCAATACGCACCCCGCATTTGCCGATGGACCCGCGAGTAATACCTCGCTTCCCGTCTGCTGCAATCCATCTAGAAAATCAGACTGCTGCGGGGTAAAACTGTCGAATCCGTATGCCACCAGTGTGCGCGGCCGGCGAATGCGACCCTCCGTCATCAGCGGCAGTATGCGGTCAGCCAGTTCCACCGCATCCATCAAACCATTGCGCTGCAGTGCCCGCTCATAGCGCGGCACCCAATTCTGAAACGCTTTGCTGTCTTCATTCTGTGCAGCGCCGCGCAGACGCGGTTCCAGCCGCCATGTCCGGATAAGTTGCCAGGCTTCATGCGTTAGCCGCGCCGCATCAGCCACGGCCAGCAATGCCTCACCGGCAGGGGAAGTGCGCAGCAGGTTTTCCCACAACGCCTGTGATTGCGCCGGAGTCAGAACGAGCGGGAGCGGCGTGACATCGGAATAACGCACGTCCTCGCCGGCACGCTCGAGGAACCCCGACCAAGGGAGGATATCTGCGGAATCCCACAGAACTTTGCCCTGCATCGCCTGACGTTCACCGAATTCACGCTGCAGCACCAGCGCCAGACGGTGATTGGGGGTTACCACTGAAAGAGTCCCTGCCGGCACCTGTCTCAGCCGGGCAAAGACCTCATCGTGGGGAATAACCTGAAATGCGGCGGCAGCCATGGGCAGGGATAATAAACCTGCCGCCGCAACGGTGCTGAGCGCGCCGTTACTTTTCGATCAGATGTTTCTTTTCTTTGACTTTGACCCAATCGTCAGGCTGCGGAGCGCGGAGCAGGGGCCCCGTTATAGCGGGGATGCGACCGCGGAGAGGCCGCCGGACGCGAACCACAGGCACGAACGCTACTATTTCTCGATCAAATGCTTCTTTGCCTTGACCTTGACCCAATCATCAGCGTCCGCCGGCCCATCCTTTTTCTCGATGATCGGCTTCCAGACCTTGGCAAGCTCCGCATTCAGTGCAGTGAACTCACGCTGGTCATCAGGTACGTCGTCTTCGGCAAAAATCGCCTCAACCGGACACTCGGCAACGCACAGCGTGCAATCAATGCATTCGTCCGGATCAATGACCAACATGTTCGGCCCTTCGCGGAAGCAATCCACGGGGCAGACATCGACACAATCGGTGTACTTACATTTGATGCAAGATTCGGTGACCACGTACGTCATGGAATATCCTGAGGAAACACGGCTCTTGAAACAGCCGGAAAGGCCAGCATTTTAGCAGATGATGCGCGACGTTTAAGAAGGGCGCCCCAAATAGGAGCCTGACTTCCCAAAAGCAGGGGTTTTGGATAGTATAGGTCCACCTACTGTTCGCTGCGGCCCCGTGGCGACCCCCCTCTTCCATTCCTTAATCCATTTACTATCACAAGGCAGGATCAATATGAGTGAGCACATTCACCACGTGACTGATAATTCTTTTGATCCCGAGGTGCTGCAATCAGCCACCCCGGTTCTGGTCGACTACTGGGCTGAATGGTGCGGCCCCTGCAAGATGATCGCCCCCATCCTTGACGAAATCGCCCGGGAATATTCGGGCAAACTTAAAGTCGCCAAACTCAACATCGACGATAACCAGGCCACGCCGCCCAAGTACGGCGTTCGCGGCATCCCGACGCTGATGATTTTCAAAAACGGCTCGGTGGAAGCCACCAAAGTCGGCGCATTGTCGAAATCACAACTCACCGCGTTTATTGACAGCCATATCTGAACTCTATAATCTCTCTGCAGCGCCTGACCTATTAAGCCGCTCCCGGCACTGAATAAATGAGCACGGCAGGCGCTGGCGAAGCAGTAGCACAGCCAAAGCTACACCCAAGCAACCCCCAAGCAACACCGCTTCCCCTCCCTCACCCCCTGTTTTTTCCGCGAACAACGCCAGAAGTCCATGCATTTATCTGACCTTAAAAATCTGCACGTCGGCGAACTCGTCGATATGGCCGTCAAGAATGAAATCGACGGCGCCAACCGGTTGCGCAAGCAGGAATTAATCTTCGCGCTGCTGAAAAACCAGGCCAAGAAGGGCGAGTCGATTTTCGGCGGCGGTACGCTGGAAGTGCTGCCCGACGGCTTCGGTTTCCTGCGCTCGCCGGACACCTCATACCTCGCCGGCACCGACGACATTTATGTGTCGCCCTCGCAGATCCGCCGCTTCAACCTGCATACCGGCGACACCATCGAAGGCGAGATCCGCACCCCAAAGGAAGGCGAACGCTACTTCGCCCTGGTCAAGGTCGACAAGGTCAACGAGGACTCGCCGGAAAATTCCAAACACAAGATCTTGTTTGAGAACCTGACGCCGTATCACCCGACCGAACATCTCAAGCTCGAACGCGACATCAAGGCCGAGGAAAATATCACCGGCCGCATCATCGACATCATTGCCCCCATCGGCAAAGGCCAACGCGGACTGATCGTGTCGCCGCCCAAGGCGGGCAAAACCGTGCTGATGCAGCACATTGCCCATGCCATCACCGCCAATCATCCCGAAGTCGTGCTGATCGTGCTGCTGATCGACGAACGACCGGAAGAGGTGACGGAGATGCAGCGCTCGGTCAAAGGTGAAGTGTTATCCTCAACCTTCGACGAACCAGCCAGCCGCCATGTGCAGGTCGCCGAGATGGTGATCGAAAAAGCCAAACGCCTGATCGAACACAAAAAAGACGTTGTCATCCTGCTCGATTCAATCACTCGTCTCGCTCGCGCCTACAACACTGTGGTGCCGGCTTCCGGCAAGGTGCTGACCGGCGGTGTGGACGCCAACGCGCTGCAGCGGCCGAAGCGTTTCTTCGGCGCCGCGCGTAACGTCGAAGAAGGTGGCAGTCTGACCATCCTCGCTACCGCGCTGATCGACACCGGCTCGCGGATGGACGACGTTATCTACGAGGAATTCAAGGGCACCGGCAACATGGAAATCCATCTTGACCGGCGCATGTATGAAAAACGCATTTTCCCGGCGATCAACGTCAACCGCTCCGGCACCCGGCGCGAAGAATTGCTGATCCCGAAAGATGTGCTGCAGAAAATCTGGGTGCTGCGCAAATTGCTCTACCCGATGGACGAACTCGAAGCCACCGAGTTCCTGCTCGACAAGGTTCGGGCCACCAAGACCAACGCAGACTTTTTTGACTCGATGCGTCGAGGCTAGTATTCCCTTCCACCTATCGTCCACACGCAACATTCAGCAGCGCCAATCCGGTCCTTCCACGCTTCCGGGTTCGCAACACAACAGCACCAAGTTCAAACTCAGCTCATTTGCAGGGGTTGATAGCCGCCGCTCCGGCTGCCGTCACTTACATACGACGGAATTTTTTTCCATCGCCCGCTGTTAGCCCAACAGCACGATGTCTGTGCGCAGTATGCTGTTTCCAGGCGCAGGCCGAGCCTGAAACGGGCCAGCAACATTCTCAAGGAGCACTAAATGACCAGAGTCCTGTTGTTGACCGCAATCCTGATGATTGCCGGCTGCGCGGCGCCATTGCCGCCGATGCCGGAAGATGCCGTGGCCAAACGCTTTGAACCGCTGCCCGACAAATCCGTGATTTACCTGGCACGGCACGCGGTCGAACCCACTTTTGTGGCTACCATCGCACTCGATGACCAGATGATCGGATCGACTTATCGTGGAACTTATATACGCATCGAAATTCCGCCAGGCAGTCATCAGTTACGCGGCATCGCCGGCGATAGCGGATCCATCAAACTCGATACAGAAGCAGGAAAAATCTATTTCGTGCAGCACAGTGCCTACGGTCATCGCAGCTTTGCCCGCTCGACTTTCGATCTTGTTGATGCCGCTTACGGGCGCGCACTGGTCATGGGCGGACAAATTACCGCGCTGGTCACCCAGTAAGCAAAGCAAGCCCCGACTGCAATGAATTGCCAGCAGGGCACCGGGAAAACCCGCTTTGTTTCCGCTGGTTGAACCAGTTTGAAATGCCCCTTGCCCCGCCAAGCCAAATCCCTGATAATTACGGGTTTCCCGCTTCGTCGGGCACCCAGTTCAGGATATCGCTATGAGAGCCGATGCACACCCGGAATACACTGAAATTTCAGTCACTTGCAGCTGCGGCAACAAGTGGCAGACCCGCTCGACCATGGGCAAGGATCTGAGCGTCGAAGTCTGCTCGGAATGCCATCCGTTTTATACCGGCAAACAAAAGACTCTGGATACGGCCGGTCGCATCGAAAAATTCAACCAGAAATACGGCAAAAAAACGCCGGCCAGCCCCAAGGCACCAGCAGCCTGATTGGTCTGAGCACCGTAACGACAAGGGCAGCCACGCGGCTGCCCTTTGTTTTGACATGAGGTTTTGGCATGAAATTTTTAGCATAAAAGTCTGGCTTACTGCGCACTCGCATCTAAAAACACAGGGACTTTACAGATGAAAACATTTCGCATCGCCGTAATACCCGGAGACGGCATCGGCAAGGAAGTCATGCCTGAGGGCCTGCGCGTGCTTGAAACCGTCGGCCGCAAATTCGACATCCAGTTCAAGTTCGACGAACTAGACTGGAGCTGCGACTACCATGCCAAACATGGCCGCATGATGCCGGAGGATGGCCTCAAGCAACTCGAAAAACACGATGCCGTGTATTTCGGCGCAGTGGGCTGGCCTGCGATGCTGCCCGATCACATCTCGCTGTGGGGCCTGCTGATACCCTTCCGCCGCGGTTATGACCAGTACGTCAACCTGCGCCCGGTGCGACTGATGCCCGGCATGAAATGCCCGCTCGCCGACCGAAAACCCGGTGACATCGATTTCTGGGTGGTGCGCGAAAACAGCGAAGGCGAATACTCCTCGGTAGGCGGCCGCATGTATGGCGGCACCGACCGTGAGTTCGTCACCCAGCAGGCGATTTTCTCGCGCCAGGGCGTCGACCGCATCCTGAAGTTCGCTTACGAACTGGCGCAGAAGCGCCCGAAAAAACACCTGACCTCGGCGACCAAGTCCAACGGCATTTCTATTTCAATGCCGTACTGGGATGAACGCGTCAAGGAAATGGCTGCGAAGTATCCCGGCGTGAAGACCGACCAGTACCACATCGACATCCTGACCGCGCATTTCGTCATGCACCCGGACTGGTTCGATGTCGTCGTCGCCTCCAACCTGTTCGGCGACATCCTGTCGGATCTCGGCCCCGCCGCAACCGGCACCATCGGCATTGCACCGTCGGCCAACATGAACCCGGAACGACTGTTCCCGTCACTGTTCGAACCGGTGCACGGCTCGGCGCCTGATATCTACGGCAAAAAAATCGCCAACCCGGTCGGTCAGATCTGGGCCGGCGCGATGATGCTCGACCACCTGGGCTGCCCGGAAGCGGGTGCCGCCGTGGTCAAGGCGATTGAAACCGCGCTGCTCGCAGGTCCGAAGACGCCGGACCTCGGCGGCAAGGCGAGCACTTCTGATCTCGGCAAAGCGGTCGCCGAAGCCATCTAGTAAGCAGCCACCGCGCCGTCGCTGCGCGGATCTGCCCCGACCTCAAGGAGGCCGTCGGCACGCCGGCATCGAAGCGTGATTCCAGTTCTAAGTGGATCATCGCTTTTCTCCCGCCAGAAATTTTTCTGCACAACAGCCTGATTGCACGCAAAGTGTATTCCGGCAGTCTATCGCACAGTCTCACCCTGCCCGTGAACCTTGATAGACTGTCCTGGGTGAAACTCCACTCCGGAATACACGTGATCCTGCAATGAAAGTAATGCTCCGCATCGCGGCGATGATCGACGCACTGAACGAGTGCATTGGCCGCATCGCCTGCTGTTTCGTTTTGATCGCCTGCGTCATCAGCGCCGGCAACGCCATGATGCGCTACGGCTTCAACATCAGTTCGAACGCCTGGCTGGAGATCCAGTGGTACCTGTTCGGCGGCATCGTCATGCTCGGCGCCGCCCACACGCTGAAAACCAACCAGCATGTGCGGGTCGATGTGTTGTACAGCCGCTACAGCGAACGCACTCGGTTGTGGATTGATTTTCTGGGAGGCTTGCTGTTACTGCTGCCGGTGGTGGTCATCATCGGCTGGCTGTCATGGCCGATGTTCCTCAATGCCTACGTCATCGGTGAAACATCCAGTAACGCCGGCGGCCTGCTGCGCTGGCCGGTCAAGCTGCTGATACCGCTGGGTTTCCTGCTGCTGGCGCTGCAGGGTGGCTCCGAAATCATCAAACGCGCAGCCGCACTCACCGGCCACAAAAATCTCGATGCGAATTACGAAAGGCCGCTGCAGTGATGGCCCGCGAGCTGATGGCCCCGCTGATGTTCGGTGGCCTGATTGCATTCATGCTGATCGGCTACCCGGTGGCATTCTCGCTTGGCGCGGTGGGCCTGCTTTTCGGATTTATCGGCATTGAACTGGGGTTTTTTGAGTGGAGCCTGCTGCAGGCACTGCCGGAGCGGGTGTTCGGCATCCTCGCCAACGACCTGCTGCTATCGATCCCCTTTTTCACCTTCATGGGTGCGGTGCTCGAACGCTGCGGCCTGGCCGAAGACCTGCTTGAAGCCACCGGCCAGTTGTTCGGCCCGGTGCGGGGCGGACTCGCCTACGCAGTGATTCTGGTCGGCGCATTGCTCGGCGCAATCACCGGCACCGTCGCCGCATCGGTCATCGCCATGGGCTTGATCTCGCTGCCGGTGATGATGCGCTACGGCTACAACATGCGCATGGCCACCGGCGTCATTGCCGCCTCCGGCACCATCACCCAGCTGATCCCGCCCTCGCTGGTGCTGATCGTACTCGCCGACCAGCTCGGCAAATCCGTCGGCGACATGTACGCCGGCGCCATCGGCCCTTCGATTGTGCAGGTCCTGCTGTTCTGCCTGTTCATATTCGTGGTGTCCATCGTCCGGCCGGAGGCCATGCCGCCGCTGCCCAAATCGGCACGCACACTGCAGGGCTGGCCGCTGGTACTGCGCGTATTGCGCGGCATGGTGCCCTCGTTGGCGCTGATGTTCCTGGTGCTCGGCACCATCCTGATGGGTGTCGCCACGCCGACCGAAGGCGGCGCCATGGGAGCCGTGGGCGCGATCGGACTCGCCGCCATACACAAACGGCTGACCTGGGATCTGCTTTGGCAGGGCATGAATTCCACCATGCACATCACCGCCATGGTAATTTTTATCCTGATCGGCTCCACGGTGTTCGGCCTGGTGTTCCGCGGCATGGACGGCGACCTGTGGATCGAACACCACCTGATGAACCTGCCCGGCGGCGTCACCGGCTTCCTGATCGCCGTCAACCTGTTTGTGTTCGTGCTGGCGTTTTTCCTGGATTTTTTCGAGATCGCCTTTATCGTCATCCCGCTGCTCGCGCCGGTCGCTGCAAAGCTGGGTATCGACCTCATCTGGTTTGGCGTGCTGCTCGGCGCCAATATGCAAACCTCCTTCATGCACCCCCCGTTCGGTTTCGCGCTGTTCTACCTGCGCGGCGTCGCGCCGAAAGAAGTCAAAAGTTCGGACATCTACTGGGGCGCCGTACCCTGGGTATTCATGCAGCTGATCCTGGTCGCAATCATCATTTTCTGGCCCGGGCTGGTCACCAACTTCATCAGCAAAGACAAGCCTGTCGATCCGGTAAAAATCGAGATCCATTTGGAACAACCCGAATCCTCCGCACCGATAGCCGCTCCGGACGCATCGCCAGGCGGCGCAAGAGACGACCAGTCGGCGGAAATCGAACGCATGCTGAAAGAACAGAAATAAAAAAAGCCCCGCAGCAGCGGGGCTTTTTTCAGGACTGTGCCTTGGTTACTTCGGAGGCGGCTCGGTAAACAGAAACTCGCCCAGCGAACGTTCCGCAACACGATGCCACAGCAGCTGGTCATGGCGGAATTTCTTCCACGACTCGTAAATCTTCTTCCATGCCGGGTTCTTGCCCGCCTCCTCCTCGTAGAGGTTGAATGCAGTCTTGTGCGCGGCTTTCATGATCTCGGGGCTGTAAGCGTGGAGCTTTACACCGTTCCACGGCATAAGGCGGCAATCCCAGCAGCTTGCCCGCCGCCACCGCCTGCGCTTTGGTCATCCGCATCTGGCCCAGCAGCGCCGCAGTCGTCCATTCCTTGCTCGCGCCCACGGCTTTGACGATCCTGGTCCACGACAGACCCTTCTTGATCTTGGCCTCCATCACCAGCGTTGTAAGACCCGGTCATTAGGCGGCGACCGCCATGCCGCAGATCGGAATTAGGGTCTGTTAACAATCGTTACTCGCCCCGCTTGCCCTTGCTCGCGCTCGATCCCGCCGCCACGGCACCATGAGCAGGCCGAAAACAATCAGGATGCCTCCCATTACCCAGCGCGTGCGCTCGCGGGCGCGACTACGAACTTCGCGTTTGACGAATTCCTCACCCTTGCGCATTTCGTTATAGGACTGCAGAAAGGATGCGATGCGGCGCACATCGGTGTCGGTGATCCCCTCGCCCTGCCAGCGGCTTTTCACTTCTTTCTCGTTCAGCCGCTCAGCCTGCTGCCGGTAGCGTTCGGCGTGATGCTCGGCGTCGCCATAGACCTCAAGCTCCAGTTCGTTCAGGTAAAACCTGCGCAGCTCCGGCGCCATGTACTCGACACTGTCCAGCAACGGCTGGTCGGCGCGCGGCGCGATCATCAGCCACATACCCGAAACGATGAACAGCGCGGCCACGACTACGCGGGCGGCACGGGCGGCTGACCGGACACTCTGCCTGCCGCCATACAGTATCGGCCGCAGCAGTCCCGCCAGAGCAAGCGCAATGCCGAAGACACACACCATGGCGCTGCCGGTAGGCAGATCCCATGCATATGACGTCACCAGTCCCGCGAGGCTCGCTGCCGCACCCACGACCCAGCCGATCGCGAGTTGCCGCGCAACGCCGTCCGCATAGATTACGCCGACCGCCGCCGGTACGATGAGAAACGAGAACACCAGCAACACGCCGGCAAGCGCGACCGAACTCGTCACCACGATGCCGAAACAGGCATAAAAGAAAAAATCCCACAGCCAGCCGCGCCAGCCCTCGCCCGGATCGGCGAGCCGCGCACGCGCCGCCCACAGCACCGCGCCGATCAGGATATAGAGCGGGGTCACCACCAACAGGTCATCGGCGCCGGTGGTCAGGATATTGCCGGTAAGCATCTGCTTGATGTGTTCGGTACCCTGCGGCGCTTTTTCCACCAACAGGAATGCCGCGGCGGCGGCGACCACGTAGATCACGCCGATCAGCGCTTCCTGCGGGATGCGGCTCGACCACTTGCGGGTAGTGGCCAGCAACATCGCGGCGACGAGCGTAAACAGCACGGAGTAGGCGTATGAGCCCTGGCTGTTGATCGGGTGACCGAGCATGAAGGCGACAGTCGCGCCGAGCGCGGCGATTTGCGCCAGCGCAAGGTCCACAAAAATGATGTTGCGCGCCAGCACCCGGAGCCCCAGATAGGTGTGGATGCCGGTCAGCACCAACGCCACCAGGAACGGCAGCCACAACAAGCTCAAGGCCTCAGTCATGCGATATGCGCGGCACGATCATTTTATGGCGCTTGCCAGAACATCGGCGTTGTAGTCAAACAGCGATAGATAATCCTTCGCCTGGGCCACCGCGCCCACGCTGGCTGCGAGCAGCACCACTTTGGCGCCGGTCTTTCCGGCGAGAAAATCGGCGTCCCTGGCCGGCTCGTGCGGCTGGCGCACGATGATCCGGACTTGCTGTTTCTCAACAAGTTTCAGCAATCCGGCCAAGTGTGATGGCGTGGCCGGGATACCGGGCCTGGGCTCAATGTAGCCGGCGATATTAAGCCGGAAGCGCCGCGCGTAATAGGACCAGGTGTTGTGGTAGGCGATCATCGGCTTGCCCTGCGCCGGCGCCAGTTTTCTCTCCCACTCGGCAATCTTGGCGCTCAACCGGTTAAGGAACGCGAGGCGCTCGCTCTCGTAATACCGGGCGTTGGCGGGATCATTGCGCGCCAGCGCCTCCAGTATGGTGCCGGTGATGATTTCAGCGTTGGCGGGATCGAGCCAGTAATGCGGGTTGCCGCTGCCATGCGCATGGCCGCCGGCGGGGCCGATCTGGGTGCTACGCGCGTCGAGCAGTGCGATGGCAAACGAGCCGTCCACATAGCCCGCGCCGCCACGCCGCAGTTCCGGCCGCTGTGCCTGCGCCACGAGCTTGTCGAGCCACAAGTCATAGTCCGCGCCCACCCGCAGCAACAGCCTCGCTTCTCTGATGCGACCGAGATCCTGCGGCTTGGGTTGATAGTTCTCGGCCTCGACGTTGGGCGGCACGATGTGGGTGACGCGCACGCGGTCACCGCCGACCATTTCGGCGAGGCTCCTCAGATCAGTGGTGGTGGCGACGATGCGCAGCGGCTCCCCGGCGGCAGAGACCCCGGCGCACATCAACATCGCAACCAGCAATATTCTTTCCCGGCGTTTCATGGCCGATAAAAACAGCGCGGGGCTGCACCAGCAGCCCCGCGTGAGGTAACCCGGCCCGCTATTTCTTGGCAACCCACAGGCTCTTGGGAATCAGGCAATGCACTTTCTTGTCTGTGCCCAGGACTTTGCCCACCCTGCAATCCATCGCGACGCTGGCGAGGCCGTAGGCATCCAGCCGCGCGATGCCTTTTTCGCCCTCCAGCCGCCTGATCATGGCACGTGAGGCGTCGTCCATTGCGCGGTTAAGATCGGCGTCCCTGGCGTGGGTGACGTAATACTTCGCGTTGTCCATGTCCGGTCGCTCCATATCCTCCTTGCCCTTGGCATCCTTGGGATTGAGACAGTGGATGCCCTTCTTGATGTTCACCACCTGCGAGATGCGGCAATCCGAAACCCTGGTCATCAGTTTCGCCGCTTCGGCCGCCGGCAGCTTGCGCTGTTCGGCAAGAAATTTCACGGTCTGCTCCCTGGCGAAATCAAACGCCTTGTTGAGGTCCTGGTCGAAGCCCATGGTGATCCATGACTTGGGCGTTTCGATGCGCGGAAAATCGATCTTCATATTCTTGAGCACTTCGACCGTGACGGTGAGTTCCTTGAAAGCAGTCTCCAACGCAGTCAGATTGACTTCGCCGTTGCCCTGCGCGGCGTGCGAGTCCCCGGTCCACAGCAACGCACCGGGCACATGCACCGGAACATACAACACGGTGCCTTCGGTGAAATCGCGGATGTCCATGTTGCCGCCATACTCGCCCGGCGGCACGGAGCTGTACTGGCCCGGCTCCTTGCGCGCCACGCCCAGCGTTCCGGGAAACGGCCGCAGGGGAATAAACACGCCCGGAATGAACTCCGTCACCTTGCGGTCCCAGTCGAGATAGAGATACTTCACCTGTCCGTCCTGATACTCCTTGGGAAACTGGCCGAACATGCCGGGCACGTTGAAATTGGTGGCGTAGGCGCGCGGCACGATCTTGTCGAGCCTGACCTTGAGCACGTCGCCCGGCTCGGCGCCGTTGATAAAGATCGGGCCGGTCACGGTATGCGGACCGCGTCCCGGATTATCGGTGCGCAGCTTCTTGATCTCCTCGATGGTCTTGCCGGGCACAACCTGGTTGTGCGAATGCATCATGGTCTCAATAACAACAGTGTCGCCAGAATCGACCTTGATGACCGGCGGCTGCGCGTTGTTGAACCAGCCCCACTGGGTCGTTTCCAGCGTGGCGGGCAGCAGGTGCAGCTTGCCCGTAAGCTTTTTGCCGGGCAGGGCAACGGATTGGGCCGCAGTGTCGGCGATGGCGATGCACAGCGGAATGCTGATGGCAAGAATTCGTGCGGTTTTGAGCAACATAAAGCCCCCTTTTACCTTCAAGAAGTTCGTTAACAAAACGCCAAACACCTTACTCCCAAATTGTCACGGGAAGCAATGCCCGGCGCAAGCACAGTGGTTAGCGCGCAGCGCACCATGCGCCGCAACATACGCGCGGGATGATCGGCAGCAACGTCCGTTCGATCCCGCGCAGTTAAACCGGCGCCGCCTGCGGCGTCCGGATTTAATAGGTCTTGTACTGCAAATATTTGCCGCTCATGACGATCTGCACACGATCGCCCTTGGGATCGGTTTCGCGCTGCAGGTCCATCTTGAAATCGATCGCGCTCATGATGCCGTCGCCAAACTCTTCATGGATCAGCTCCTTGAAGGTCGTGCCGTAAATACTGACCAGCTCGTAAAAGCGATAAATCAGCGGATCCGTGGGCACTGCTGTGGGCAGCGAACCTTTATACGGCGCCTGCTGCAGCAACAGCACGGCATAAGGCGGCAATCCCAGAAGCTTGCCCGCCGCCACCGCCTGCGCTTTAGTCATTTGCATCTGGCCTAGCAGCGCCGCAGTCGTCCATTCCTTGCTGGCGCCCACGGCCTTGGCGATCCTGGTCCACGACAGGCCCTTCTTGATTTTGGCTTCCATCACCAGTTCGGTGACATCGGTACGCTTCATCGGTTTGGTCACGCCCTTCTCCTTTTGGTTGAGTGTTGACTGAGTTTTGATTGAACGTGGTGTTGTCAGCGGACCACCGCCAGCGGTTTGCCGGTCACCGGCGCCAAAGCGGCCGCCTCCGCCGGATCCAGCCCCGGCTTCACCAGCGGCGGATGGCGCGGATCATAGTCCGGCGAATCGCTGGTAAACACCTTCGAACGGTCGACCAGGAAATCGATCAGGTGGTTGCGGATCCGGTAGTAGTGCGGATGTTTGTGCAGATCGTGGCGGGTGCGGCTGCGCGGCAGGGTATTGACGACAATCTCGGCAACCTTGGCATACGGGCCATTGGTCATCAGGATGATCTTGTCCGCCAGCAGAATCGTCTCATCGACGTCATGGGTGATCATGAACACGGTCTGCCGGGTTTCCGCACAGATGCGCAGCACTTCCTCCTGCAACACGCCGCGGGTCAGCGCATCAAGAGCCGAAAAAGGTTCGTCCATCAACAGCATCTTGGGCTGGATCGACAGCGCACGGGCAATGCCGACACGCTGCTTCATACCCCCGGATAATTCTGCCGGGCGCTTTTTCTCCGCGCCGGTCAGGTTGACCAGGTCGATGTATTGCTGACAGTGCGCGCGGACTTTTTCCTTGTTCCAGTCCGGCCAGCGCGAGGACACTGCAAACGCGATATTGCCCAGCACCGTCAGCCACGGCATCAGCGCATGGCTTTGAAAAATTACCGCGCGGTCAAGGCTGGGACCGTTGATTTCGCGGCCACCGACAAACACATAACCCGAGGACGACTGCTCCAGCCCCGACAGCACATTGAGGATGGTGGTTTTGCCGCAACCCGAATGGCCGATCAGGCAGACGAATTCGCCGGGCTCGATCGAAAAATACAGATCCTCGAATACGGTGGTCGCCGTGCCGTCGCGACCGGTGAATTTTTTGCTGATGCCTTCGATGCGGATCAGGGGGTCGCTCATGATGTTATGCATTTCATGATCTGATTCCCTTATTCCGGAAACGTGACAAGTTTCGTCAGCTTCGCCATCATCAGATCCAGCAACATGCCCACCAGGCCAATCGCCAGAATCGCCGTGATGATGTTGGTGATCGACAGATTATTCCACTCGTTCCAGACGAAATAGCCGATTCCCGTGCCCCCCACCAGCATCTCGGCCGCCACGATCACCAGCCAGGCAATGCTGATGGAGATGCGCATTCCGGTCATGATGGTCGGTGCGGCTGCCGGCAGAATCACCCGGAACGCAGTTCGCAGATGACCGACTTCCAGCGTGCGCGAGACATTCAGCCACTCGCGGCGCACGCTGGACACACCGAATGCGGTGTTGATCAGCATCGGCCACAACGAGCAGATGAAAATGACAAAAATCGCCGAGACCGAACTGTCCTTCAGTGTAAACAGCGCCAGCGGCATCCACGCCAGCGGCGAAATCGGTTTCAGCACCTGGATGTAGGGATCCAGTGCCCGGTACACCGTTGGCGACATGCCGATCAGAAACCCCACAGGGATCGCCACCAGTGCCGCCAGCAGGTAGCCAATCATTACACGCACGATCGAATAGGCGAGCTGGATGCCGATGCCCTTGTCGTTCGGGCCGCGGTCGTAGAACGGCTCCCGCAGATGTTCGAGAATTTTGCGGCCAACATCCGCCGGCGACGGAAACGCCGACTTCTGCCCGGTGGAGGCCTCGACGCCGACCAGCGCGGCGTATTCGGAACCCACCGTCTGCGGCGCAGAAGACTTGGGCAGGGTCAACGCATGCCACACGCCGATCAGCAGCAAAAACACGACCAGCGACAGCAGCGGTGCACGCCAGTTCATCAAGCGGTTCATTCAGGCTCCTCCCGTCATGCCGCGGGCTCAGGTCCGCTTTATCGCAAAACTGGCGATATAGGCTTCCGGTTTGGCGGGATCAAACTCTTTGCCCATCACCGAGAACTTCTTGGTGGTGGTGGTCGGCGGTTTCATGCCGGCCTCCTTCATCAGTTTCATCGCATCCGTGGCAAGGAATACCTCGCGCGCGACCTTGGCGTAATCGACGTCGCCCTTGATCTGGCCCCAGCGTTTCATCTGGCTCATGATCCAGATCGCAAAGGAGTGCCAGGGGAACGGATCGAAATCGATGCGGTCCGGATCCTTCTTGATGTTGCCCAGACCATCGGCATAAGTGCCGGTCAGCACCTGCTCAATTACCGTAACCGGCTGGTTCAGGTAGTTCGCCGGCGCAATCGCCTCGGCAATCTGCTTGCGGTTCTCGGGCTTGGCGGCAAATGCGGTCGCCTCCATGATCGCCCTCATCAGCGCGCGATAGGTGTTGGGCATCTTGGTGACAAATTCCTTGCTTGCGGCGAACGCGCAGCAGGGATGTCCCGGCCAGAGATCCTTGGTCAGCGTGTGTATAAAACCCACGCCGTCATACACCGCGCGCTGGTTCACCGGGTCCGGCGCAAGAAAACCGTCGATGTTGTCGGCACGCAGGTTGGCCACCATCTCGGGCGGCGGCACCGAGCGGATCTGCACGTCCTTGTCCGGATCCAGGCCGTGCTCGGCGAGGTAATAGCGCAGCAGGTAGTTGTGGATCGAGTAATCAAAGGGCACTGCGAACTTGAAACCCTTCCACGACTTCGGATCGCGCTTGTCCTTGTGCTTGATTGACAGCGTAATGGCTTGGCCATTGATATTCTCGATTGCGGGCACCGTATAGGGAATCGGGCTCGAACCAACGCCCAAGGAAATGGCAATCGGCATCGGTGACAGCATGTGCGCTGCGTCGTATTCCTTGTTGAGGGTCTTGTCGCGGATCACCGCCCAGCCGGCGGTTTTGACCACATCCACGTTCAGGCCCTGCCGCGCATAAAAACCCATCGGCTGCGACATGATGATCGGTGTCGCGCAGGTGATCGGAATGAAGCCGACTTTGAGCGAAGTTTTCTCGAGGTTGCCGGACTGCGCAAAAGCCTCCTTCGCCATGCCCAGCGGGAACAGGCTTGAAATCGCGGCCAACGCGGTGCTGGTGCCGACTGCATTGATGAAACGCCGCCGCGTCGCATCTTCGGGAAACAGCGCGCGCATCACCGCGGCTTCAACAACACGGTTGCCCAGCAGCTCGCTGTCGGTGGTCTGGCCGGCAAGGTCGGCCTGATGGTCAGCTTCGCTGGTATGCCTGCCGCAGGAACAACCGCGGGTCAGTGAGATGCTGGCGTCAAACGGATCCTTGAAGGCGGACATAGACTCTCCCGAAAAGAATGGTTTTCTGACTTCTTCCTATTGCAGCAAGCGTGCCAACAGGTGGACGCCTCGACCACAACTTGCAACTACTTGTTTTTAAATAGAATTTTCTCGGGAGTCGGGTTGCACCGGAAAACCGGGTGCAACATCGCGGTGCGCCGCAAACCAAAGGCGCTTCACAACAGTGCGGACCCGCACCGGATGCGGGCGAATTGCACTGCAACGGCGCAAAGGCCCAATTCACTCACGTTAAAATAGGATCATGCCGTTATCCCTGCTGACCCGAACCGGTGCCGTGCTGTGTGCACTGGCCCTCGCCAACTGTGCGACCAACCCGGTCACCGGCAATCCCAACTTCGTAACCATGTCGGAGTCACAGGAAGTCAGCACCGGGCGCAGCGAAGACCAAAAAGTACGCGAGCAGTACGGCACTTACGACGATCCCGTCCTGCAGCGCTATGTCAACGACATCGGCCAGCGCCTGGCCAAGGCGAGTCACCGCTCCGGTCTGCAATACCAGTTTCTGGTGTTGGATTCCCCGCAGGTCAACGCCTTCGCGTTGCCCGGCGGGTATATCTATATCACCCGCGGCATCCTCGCCTATCTGAACTCCGAGGCCGAGCTGGCCGCCGTGCTGGGTCACGAGATCGGCCACGTCACCGCGCGCCACTCGGTGCAGCAGCTGTCCGCGGCCACCGCCGCCAATATCGGCGCCTCGGTGCTGCAGATTTTTGTGCCGCAGATCCGCAACAGCGCCGGCGATGCCCTGATCAATACGTTGGGCGGCGCGCTGCTGTCGGGTTACGGTCGCGAGCACGAACTTGAGGCCGACCGTCTCGGCGCCGAATACCTGGCGCGCACCGGGTATGACCCGCAGGCCATGATCAAGGTCGTCGGCGTGCTGAAAAACCAGGAACAGTTCGATGCCGAAGTGGCGAAAGCCGAAGGACGCGAAGCGCGCGCCTACCACGGGCTGTTCGCATCACACCCTGACAACGACACCCGGCTGCAGGAAGTGGTGCGTGAGGCGGCGAAATTCAAAAGTGCTGAAAATCGAGTCAACCGCGAACCGTTCATGCGCAGCTTGGATCGCATGATGTTTGCCGACAGCCCGGCGCAGGGTTTCGTGCGCAACAACACGTTCTACCATCCCGACCTCGGTCTCACGCTGAATTTTCCCGCCGGCTGGCGGATACAGAACAACGCGCAGAACGTGGCTGCTGCGAGCCCGGGACAGAGTGCGCTGATTGATCTGCGCAGCGCCGGCCGCGCCGAGGGTTCACCCGCTGATGTGCTGCGCAAACTGCTCAAGCTCGGCGCGGGCAGCACCGTGTCACCGCAAACATTGGGCGGACTGCAGGCCGCAGTCACCGAAGCCACGCTGTCGGGCAAGCCCACGCGCATTGCCGTCGTGTTTCTGGGCAGCAGCGCCTATACCATCGGCGTGCAGGCGAAGGATGCCGCCGCCTATAGCCAGCACAAGGCAGTCATGGACGCGGCGATGAACAGCTTTCATGCGATGACCGCGCAGGAGCGAGCGCTGGCAAAGCCGCTCCGGCTGCGTGTAATCACCGCGCAAGCCGGACAGACCTTCGCCGCACTTGCGCGCGCATCGCCGCTGGGCCGGTTTGCCGAAAACCATCTGCGGGTGATCAATGGCTTGTATCCGTCCGGCGAACCGGTGGCCGGACAATCGCTGAAAATCGTCGAATAGGCGCTGCTCCGGGCTGGTCACGGATGCGATAATCGGCCGCCATAACAATAACGGGTAATAACCGTGACCTTTGCGCTGCGCCCGCTGCTGATCGCCATCCTCTGCCTCGCCTGGCTGCTGCCGGGCCTGATCGGGCACGATCCGTGGAAACCTGACGAGGCCTATACCTTCGGCGCGGTCTATGAAATCCTGCAGGGCAGCGGCTGGGTGGTGCCGCAAATCGCCGGCGAACCGTTCCTTGACAAACCGCCGCTGTTCTATCTCAGCGCTGCCTTCAGTGCGTGGTTGTTTTCGCCCATCTTGCCGCTGCACGACGGCGCACGGCTGGTCGTCGGGTTCTGGATCGGCATCGCACTGCTGTTCTGCGCACTGGCCTCGCGCGAACTGCACGGTGAACGCCGCGGCCTGACGGCGGTACTGCTGCTGCTCGGCTCGCTCGGGCTGGTGGTGCGTGGCCACCAACTGATCGTTGATGTCGCTGCGCTCGCCGGTTTTGCAATGGCCTACTACGGCGCGGCATTGGCGCTGCGGCGGAACGTTCCCGGCGGCTTTTGGCTCGGCACCGCCTGTGGCCTGGTGTTCATGACCCAGGGTGTGCCCGAGGCCGTGATGATCGCGGTGATCGCCGGATTGCTGCCGCTGCTCAGCCGGCATTGGCGCCGGCCGCAGTACGCGGCAACGCTGGGCGTGGCGCTGATCGCGGCACTGCCCTGGCTGGCGATCTGGCCCGCACTGCTCTACCAGCGCGATCCAGCCCTGCTCAGCGCCTGGCTGACCGCGGAAAACCTGGCGCGTTTTTTCGGCACCCGGGACATGCTCGCCGGCCTCGGTTATTACCTGCGCACCCTTCCCTGGTATGCCTTCCCGGTATGGCCACTGGCGCTGTGGACCCTGTGGCGCGCACGGCGCATGGCCCAACTCGGCGCGCCTGGCGTGGTGCTGCCGGCGCTTGGCTTTGTTGTCACGCTGCTGATGCTCGGCAGCGCCGCCGAACAGCGCGAACTCTACGCCCTGCCGATGCTGGTGCCGCTGGCGCTGCTGGCGGTACCCGGCATTGATCCGATGCGGCCCGGCCCGGCCAGCGGCTGGCACTGGTTCAGCATCATGGCCTTCACATTTTTCATTTTCATCGGCTGGTTTTACTGGAGCGCACTGGAGCTCGGCCTGCCGGCCAAATTGCACAACCACCTGCACACCATCCGTCCCGGCTACAACTTCGGTTTCCGCTGGCTGCCGTTTGTGCTCGGGCTCGTCTACACCGCCGCCTGGTTCGCGCTGCTCGCCAAACTCCCGCGCAACGCCGAACGGCCGCTGATCATCTGGGCCGGTGGCATTGCGGCGGTATGGGCGCTGCTGACGACACTATTCATCGGCTGGGTGGATACCAGCAAAAGCTACCGCTCGGTCATCAACGATATGCAGCGCGTATTGCCGCAGCAATACCAATGCGTGATCGGCCGCGACCTCGGCGAAGCACAGCGCGCGATGCTGCATTATTTCACCGGCATCCGCACCCAGCGCCCTGAAAACAAACAGGCCGCGGGTTGCGACCTGCTGCTGACGCAGGGCGTACCGCTGGATGAACTGGTGATTGCGCCAGAATGGAAAAAAATCTGGGAAGGCCACCGGCCTGGCGACAAGGACGAACGCCTGCGTCTGTATCAGCGGCAGTTCCGTAAATAACCGGCTT
>JAYUYQ010000282.1:0-3769 GCA_043752435.1 Betaproteobacteria bacterium | reverse complement strand
AGGTATTACCCTAGGTTGCGGCGCAGCTTAGCGCGAGTAAAGGTCGAGCGTTGGAAAAAAGTAGGCTACTTCCACCGCTGCATTCTGCACCGAATCCGAGCCGTGCACGGCATTGGCATCGATGCTGTCGGCAAAGTCGGCGCGGATGGTGCCCTTGGCCGCCTTCTTGGGATCGGTTGCGCCCATCAGGTCGCGGTTTTTCTGGATCGCGTTATCACCTTCCAGCGCCTGAATCATCACCGGTCCGGAAATCATGAACGCCACCAGCTCACCAAAGAACGGACGCTCCTTGTGCACTGCATAAAAACCTTCGGCCTGCTGCCGCGACAAATGCGTCATCCGCGCAGCCACAACGCGGAGGCCGGCCTGTTCGAAGCGGGCGTAAACCTGACCGATGACGTTTTTCGCCACAGCGTCGGGTTTGATGATTGAAAGCGTGCGTTCGACAGCCATGTAAATCCCCTAAATTCCAGAGTTAAGAATAACAGGGGAGAATAGCACGTTAACGTCTTGAATAAAAGACGTTTACCGGCAAATTACCCGACGCAGCACTGCGCCGGACACGCCCCGGCGCAGCCTCCAGAGTCAGACTGCAGCGCGACGTAACTGCAAGCGCTGCCAGAGATAAATCGGCACGCCGATCGCCAGCCCGATGAGGTCGGTAATGTTGCCGGGGTGGATCAGGCATAGCGCAGCGCCAAACATCACCACGCGCAACGGCAACGTCAGTTTCCCGCCAAACCAGCCTTCAGTGGATCCTGCGAGGAACCAGACCCCGATCGAGGCTGACACAAAAGCCTGCGCAATCGCCGGCCATTCCCCTTGCATCAGCAATACCGGCGCAAAAAAGAACATGAACGGAATGATGAAGATCGCGAGGCCCATTTTCAGCGCGATCCACGAAGTCTTCCACGGATCCGCATTACACATCCCCGCCGCCGCAAACGACGCCAGCGCCACTGGCGGTGTGATCGCCGAAATCACCGCAAAATAGAAAATGAACATATGCGCAACCAGTGGCGCAATCCCGATCTTGGTCAGTCCCGGGGCAATGACGGCAGCCGCAATGGCGTAGGCAGCGGTCGTCGGCATGCCCATGCCAAGTATCAGCGCTACCAGTGCGGCAAAGATCATCGCCAGCAACTGGCTGGCGCCAGCAATACCCAGGATCATTTCGGAAAAACGTCCGCCGATTCCCGTCAGTGCCACCACGCCGACAATGATGCCGGCGCAGGCGCACACCGCCACCAGCTGTATGGTGTCGCGCGCCGCAAGATTGAGGGCCTCCAGCGTCTTACGCCACCCAAACATGAACACCAGCAGAAGAATCATCGCGAATACCAGCGCCATACCCGCCCGGTTGCCGATGATGCCCTCCAATACCGGCGGAACATAAGTAATGACCAGTCCGACAGCGGCGCCGATGGCCACCAGTGACAGCACGCGCACCAGCAGCGCGGTGGCGAACGCAAACCGGGGGCCCGCCGGCGTTTTGGCTGCAAGCTGCAGGTCCAGATCTCCGTAGCGCACCGCCAGCCAGCCGACCACCAGCGCAGTCAGGATACCCAGCCCGCCTGCCCGGAACGGCGAATAGCCGTCGAGCAGTGCCCAGACCAGTACCACAATCGGCGAAAACAGATAGAGCCGTTTCAGCATCTCCCATAACGGCGGCAGTTCGTCTTTGCGCAGGCCGCGCAGGCCCAGGCGGATGGCATGCAGGTCGACGTGTATCCAGCAGGCAATGTAGAACAGCAATGCCGGGATCACCGCGGCCAGCGCGATCTCGCCATAAGGGATGCCGGTAATCTCCGCCATCAGGAAGGCGCCGGCGCCCAATACCGGCGGCGTAATCTGGCCGCCAGTGGATGAGGTGGCTTCAATCGCCGCTGCGGTCGGCCGGTCATAGCCAACTTTGCGCATCATCGGGATCGTCACCATGCCGGAAGCGACCACGTTGGCCACGGCAGACCCTGAAATTGCGCCGAACAGGATGCCGGAGGCCACCGCCGCCTTCGCCGGACCGCCGCGCGCCCAGCCGAATAACGCATTGCACAGGTCGTTGATGTAATCGCCGACCTTGGACACCTGCAGGAATGCGGCAAATGTGACAAACAGGATGATGTACGAGGATGACACCTGCGTGGTCACACCAAAAATGCCGTACTCGCTGTAGATGTAGGTGAAGAAACGCGGGATTTCGAAACCTTTATGCTCCAGCACACCAGGCATCCACGGCCCGACAAAACAGTAAATGATGAACACGCTGGCAATGATCGGCAGCGCCAGACCCGCCGTACGCCGAGTGAATTCGAGCACGAGCAAAGTACCAATGAATCCCGAGATGACGTCTCCAGTGGTGAATTGGGCGCCGGCGCGGAACAGCAAGCCGTCCAGCTCGATGATGATGTAAACCGTGCAGGCGATGAAGGCAATGACCAGAATCCAGTCATACCAGGGAACACCGATGCCGCGCGCACGACTGCCTGCGGAATACAGCATGAAGCCGATCGCCCCGCCCCAGCCCACGTGAATTGCGCGGAACAGCAACGGTTCCAGCGAATAGACGTTCAGTACATACAGATGAAACAGCGTGAAGCCCACGCACAACACGGCCAGCAGGATGGTTTCCCAGCGGTGCAACAAACGCTTGTTGCCGCCGAACTCCTCATCGGTCACCGGCGGTGTGATGACGTCTTCTGCTGTGGATGCGCTCATGCCTGTTTCTTTCTCAAGAACAAAAAAACCGCACTGTGCTTGCGCGCAGTGCGGGTTATTCAGAAATTAATCCATCAGCCCTTGTATTCCAACCTTTGTATTTCAGCCCTTATATTCCGGCGGGATCAGGTGCTTGGGCACGTCAATGCCCTTTTCCTTGTAATAACGGATCGCGCCCGGATGGAACGGCAGGAAACCGTTGCGATCCCAATTCTGCAGCACGGTTTCTTTCGATGCCGCATGGCCCTTGATCATCTGCGGATTGTTTTCCAGCACCGCTTTGACCACTGCATAAACCAGATCGTCGGCTACATCCTTGTTGGCAATCGCAAAGTTGTAGAGGCCGACGGTCTTGTGATCTTCGGTCTGCTGCTTGTAGGTGCCCTTCGGGATCACTGAATCAGACAACTCCGGCATCGCCGCTTTCAGCTTCTTGATCTCGTCGGCGCTGAAGGTGAAGAAACGTACCTTGTTGGTGGTTTCCAGTTCCGAATACACGGGAATCGGCACGCCTGCACAGAACGGGAAAGCATCGATCAGGCCGTCTTGCAACCCTGCGCCCATGTCCGACGCCTGGCCGTTCTGGACCGTCGTATTGATGCCCAGCGCCTTGAACATCAGCGGGAAATAAGTGCCGCAGGTGCCGGCGCGCGGGCCGATGCCGGATTTTTTGCCGTTCAGATCATTGACCGACTTGATCGGGCTTTTCTCGAGTACCACGAAATGGAACGGCGTGTCGTACATCGGGAACATCGCGCGGATGTTGCGGTATTGCTTGTTCTGCGTCCACGCGGCCTTGCCTTCCCACGCCTGCAGCGCAATGCCCATCGTCGTCATGCCGAAATCAACCTGCTTGGTTTCCGTCAGGATGATGTTCTGATTCGGACCCTGGGTTTGCTGGGTGCTGATGTTGGTGCCGAGCTTCTCATTGACCAAGCTGGCCCACACCTGGCCGTAAACAAAATACAAACCGCCCACGGAAGCAGTGCCCAGCGTCAGGTTCTTCGGCCAGTTCGGGTTCGGTTTGGCCTGCGCGTATGCGCCGGTCGCCAGT
>JAYUYQ010000281.1:0-9415 GCA_043752435.1 Betaproteobacteria bacterium | reverse complement strand
CCGACCGCGCCTCGGCTGGCTGGTCTGCCGAACCGCGCACGATGACGCGGGCGCCGGGAAACACCACACTGAAACAACTGCCGCGCTCCGGTTCACTGGTCACTTCCAGCCGCGCGGCATGCCGGTTAACCACGTGTTTGACGATGGCTAAACCGAGGCCGGTGCCACCGGTCTCGCGCGAGCGCCCGCGATCCACGCGGTAAAAGCGTTCGGTCAGACGCGGCACATGTTGTGCTGCGATGCCGATACCGGTATCGCGCACCGCAAACACCGCGCCCTCATTACCATTCTTGCCGTCTGCCTTCCACGACAACCTGACTTCACCGCCGGCCGGTGTATAGCGGATCGCATTGCTGACCAGGTTGCCGAACGCGCTGCGTAATTCATCTTCAGCGCCGCTGACCCACGCCGCGCTGTCAAGCAGCAGCGTCACCTTGTGACGGCCCGCCGACAGGGCCAAAGCATCGTGATACAACGCACGCGCAATATCCGGCACATTCACCGGCTCCTCGCGTGCGGGATTGCCGGTTGACTCCAGCCGCGACAACACCAGCAGATCCTCGACCAGGCTTTGCATGCGTTTCGCCTGCTCGCTCATCATCGGCACTGAGCGGCGGATCAGTTCCGGGTTCGGCGTTTCCATGTCGGAGATGGTTTCGAGGAAACCGCCGATCACCGTCAACGGCGTGCGCAGCTCGTGCGAAACGTTGGCGACAAAGTCGCGGCGCATGGTTTCGACGCGCTCACGGTCGGTGACGTCGCGGCTGATGATCAGTTTGCGGTTGGCTTCATAGGGCACAATCAACACCGACAGGATCAAATCGCCTTCGCGCGCGCTGCGCAGCGTCAACGGTTCGGCGTACCCTTCCGCATCCAGCACTTCTGCAAACTGCGGTTGCCGCACAAGGTAGGTGATCAGTTGTCCGACATCGCGCGCCGCATCCAATCCGAAATGCAGCTCGGCCTTGGGATTGCACCATTCGACCTGATTGCTGCCATCGACGATGACCAGGCCGTCGGGCATCGCCATGCCCGCCAGGCGGAAATCCTGCAATGTTGCGGTGAGGCGGGATTCACTGCGCCGCTGGCGACGCAGCAGGTGATAAAACGCGGCAAACACGTTTTCCCACAGGCCGGAACTGTCGGGCAATGCCTCGGGCCGTGGATCCATCAGCCACTGCGACAACAGCGCCAGATGTCGCAGGTGTTGCAACAGCATGATCAACAACAACGCTGCAAACAAACCCAGTGCCGCAGTGTCCCCGGAAATCGGCCAAAACAGCAGGCTCACACCTGCCGCTGCCGCGAGGCGCCATGCTGCCTGGAGCCAGATAGTGTTCAACCCTGCGTCCACCCTGCTTCCTTTTGAACGCCGATTATCGCACGGTGATATCGCGCCGGATTCGCCCGCTTAACGCATCAAGTTCAAGCATCACGTTCAATTTACCGAAAAGCGGTATCCCGAGCTGCGTACGGTCTGGATCAGCGCATCGTGGCCGGAGGGCTCCAGCGCCTTGCGCAGGCGCCGGATATGCACATCCACCGTGCGTTCCTCTACAAACACATGATCTCCCCACACCTGATCCAGTAACTGCACCCGCGTGTAGACGCGTTCGGCGTGAGTCATGAAAAAATGCAACAGCCGGAATTCGGTGGGTCCCAGCGGCAGCGATGTGCCATTGCCGGTCACACGATGGCTGGCGGGATCGAGATTCAGTCCCTTGACTTCAATGACATCATCAGTGGCCTCCGGCGAACGCCGCCGCAGCACCGCCTTGACGCGCGCATTGAGTTCCCGCGGCGAAAACGGTTTGGTAATGTAATCATCAGCGCCGGTTTCGAGGCCCGCCAGCTTGTCCTGTTCTTCCGCCCGCGCCGTCAGCATGATCAGCGGCACCGTCTGGGTGCGTTTGTCGCTGCGCAGGCGGCGTGCAAATTCGATGCCGTTGATACCGGGCAGCATCCAGTCGAGCACGATCAGGTCGGGTAACTCGTCGCGCACCATGCGCAACGCCTGCTCGGCGGAGTCGGCGCGCAATGTGCGATGCCCGGCCAGTTCCAGGTTGCAGGCGACCAGTTCCTGTATCGCCGGCTCGTCCTCGACTACCAATATCGTTGCGGCCATGTGCGCTCCATGCATGATTTCATGCTGCTGATATTATGACCCTGTTGTTACAGGCATATGACAGCCTGCCAACAGACGTGCCTAAGTTGCTGCATTTAAAGTGGATTATTCGCTCTTGCCGGTCTCGGTTATGATGTGACGACGATCCCGTTTCCGGAACAAACTGACATGGCTGGACTCAGCAAAAGCGTGCCCCAACCCACCGAAATCACCCTGCACCAGGCCACGAGGGCGCTGGAAATTTCCTTTGCCGACGGCAAAACCTTCCGCCTGCCCTGTGAATTCCTGCGCGTCTACTCGCCTTCCGCCGAAGTGCGCGGTCATGGCCCCGGACAGGAAGTACTGCAAGCCGGCAAGAAGGACGTCACCATCACCGCCGTTGAACCGGTGGGCCAATACGCCATCCAGCTGCGTTTTTCCGACGGCCACGACACCGGCATCTATTCCTGGGACCTGCTGCACAACTACGGCCTGGAGCAGGAAAAAATGTGGCAGCAGTATCTGGTCCGCCTGCAGGACGCCGGTGCCAGCCGCGAAGCCTGATTCAATAAAAGTACGCCTCCTGTGACCAAAACCACCGATTTCGGTTTTCAGAAAGTGGCCGAGGCCGAAAAGGCGCGCAAGGTCGGCGATGTTTTCGACTCGGTCGCTTCGCGTTACGACCTGATGAACGACCTGATGTCGGCGGGCCTGCACCGGCTGTGGAAACGCTTTGCCGTCGAACAAAGCATGACCCGTCCCGGCGAACGCGTGCTCGACGTCGCCGGCGGCACCGGCGACCTGACCCAGCTGTTCGCGCAGCGGGTCGGCCCCCGCGGGTCGGTGGTCATCACCGACATCAACGGCCCGATGCTGAGGCGCGGCCGCGACCGCCTGCTTGATGGCGGGCTGATCGTGCCGACCGTGCAGTGCGATGCGGAGAAGCTGCCGTTTCCGAATCAACACTTCGATTGCGTCTGCGTCGCTTTCGGCCTGCGCAACATGACACACAAGGACACTGCAATCGCTGAGATGCACCGCGTACTGCGTCCGGGTGGCCGCTTGCTGGTGCTCGAATTTTCGCGCATATGGCAGCCGCTGGCGCCGCTGTATGACGCCTACTCCTTCCAGGTGCTGCCGCGGCTCGGCAAACTCATCACCGATGATGCCGACAGTTATCGTTATCTCGCGGAATCCATCCGCATGCATCCCGACCAGGAAACCTTGAAAAAAATGATGCAGGACGCAGGGCTGGAGCGTGTGGAATATTTCAATCTTGCGGCAGGAGTGGTCGCTCTGCATCGCGGTATCCGTTTCTGATCCGCCCAGTTAGCCGCCCGGGGAGCCGCCCAAGCGCTTGATCCACAACGGTTTTTGATGTTGCGGTCAATACATAACTTATTGATTTTATTTATTATTTTTCTTAATGCTGACGACGACGATGCATCGCTATAATGTGCAGGTCGATGTGAACTGGAGGACACCATGAAACAAATTCTGATGGCGTTGATTGCAGCGTTCGGCCTGGCACTGGTTGCTGTTGATGTAGAAGCGGCGAAACGCCTTGGCGGCGGCAAAAGCCTGGGCATGCAACGCAATACAACGCAACAAGCAACACCCAAAGCCCCGGCGCAACAACAGCAAGCCGCGGGCACACCTGCACAACAACCGGCCGCCGCCGCCGCGACCGGCAACAAATGGCTGGGCCCGCTGGCCGGCCTCGCACTCGGTGCCGGACTGATGGCGCTGTTCATGAACAACGGTATCAGCGGCGCGCTGATGGGCTTGTTGCTGGCAGCTGCGCTGGCTGGTGTCGCCGTCATGATATTCCGCGCGCTGCGCGGGCGTGCCGCCAATCCACCGATGCAATACTCGGGTGGCGGACAAGCCAACGAACCGCAACCTCTTTCGGCAATGCCGGGCAGCGGCGCGGCGGCACATTCGGTCGCGGCCACCACTGCAACAACCGCCAGCCGTTGGCCCGCGGATTTCAACGCCACCGAATTCCTGCGCCATGCGCGACTAAACTTCGTGCGTCTGCAGGAAGCTAACGATGCACGCGACAGCACGGCGCTGGCCGATTTTCTGACGCCTGATGTGCTGGCCGGCGTGCAGGAGCAGTGGCAAACCGAGGGCGCAGCGCAAGGCAAAACCGAAGTGGTCACGCTGGAATCCGAAATACTTGATGTCGCCACCGAAGGCCTGCTCTACATTGTCAGCGTGCATTTCTCCGGGCTGATCCGCGAAGACGCCGGCGCCAAGCCGCAAGCGTTCGCCGAAATCTGGCATCTCGAAAAACCGCTGCGCGGTGCGACGGGCTGGCTGGTCTCCGGTATTCAGCAAGCTGAATAATCAGGCGGGGCGGCATGACGCCGCCCTGCTTTTTTGTTTCCTGAGCAGCGTTTATGTTTGACGCGCATGTTTGACACCTACGCCGGCGCCCCGCTCAATCACCTGCTGCGCGCCAACACTTGGGCGCGCGATGCGCTCAAGCCGCACGCCGGCAAAACCGCTTCATTCCTGTGCCCGCCTTTTGTCACCCGCCTCACTGTACTCGACAGCGGCGAAGTGGCTCCCGCTACAACTGATGCGCTACCCACAGTCACGCTGACGCTGACCCCGGGCCTGATGCTGCGCGTGGCTGCGCGAGATAGCAGCGTGTGGCGCGACGTAGTCATCGACGGCGATACCGCATTTGCCAGCGCGATCCATCACCTATGGCAACACCTGCGCTGGGACGCCGAGGAAGATTTGTCAAAAGTCGTCGGTGATGCAGCCGCGCACCGCATCGCCGAATCCGGCCGCACACTGCAGCGCTGGGCGCAGGCCAGCGGTGGCAATCTGGCGCATTCCTTCGCCGAATACTGGACCGAAGAACAACCGCTGATCGCCGCAAAACAGGATGTCGCGCGGTTTAATGCCGATGTCGATCAGCTGCGCGACGATATGGCCCGACTCGAAAAACGCATCGGATTGCTGCACAAGCGCTGACCGGTTGCCGTTTTACCGGTCGCCTGTTTTACCCGTCACATTCCCTGCCCCTATTTCCTGACCGCATTTACTACCTCGCATTTCCTTCCTATCTTCACGGCCGGTTAGAATGCGCGGGTGCGTATCTTCCGCCTGCTGAAAATCCTGCGCGTCGCTTTGCGCTTCGGGCTTGACGAGTTCCTGCTCGGGCATGAACGCGTGCGCACACCACGCGTCATCGTCGGCGCCCTGCTGTTCTGGCGCGACCTGTCTGCTCCGCGCGCTGTGCGCCTGCGCTGCGCGCTGGAAACGCTGGGGCCTATTTTTGTCAAGTTCGGCCAGGTGTTGTCTACGCGCCGCGATCTGATTCCGTCAGATATCGCCGAAGAACTCGCCAAACTGCAGGATCAGGTGCCGCCGTTTCCCGGTGCCGAGGCTTTGAAAATCCTGCATGAGGCCTACGGCAAGCCGGCGGCAGAGGTGTTCACCCGTTTTAATATTGAACCGGTCGCCAGCGCGTCTGTGGCCCAGGTGCATTTCGCCACGCTGCCCGACGGTCGCGAAGTCGCGGTCAAGGTGCTGCGCCCCGGTATCGCCTCAATCATCGCCAAGGATGTCGCGCTGCTCGATGCCGGAGCCGCGCTGCTCGAGCTGCTGTGGTCCGACGGCAAGCGGTTGAAGCCGCGTGAAGTGGTTGCCGAATTCGCGCGTCACCTGGATGACGAACTCGACCTGATGCGCGAAGCCGCCAATGCCAACCAGCTGCGGCGCAATTTCCTCGATTCGCCACTGCTCGCGGTACCCGAAATACACTGGGATTACTGCTCGACCCAGGTCATGGTCATGCAGCGCATGCACGGCACGCCAGTATCGGCGGTAGATGCATTGCGCGCACAGGGTGTCGACATTCCGCGCATCGCCCGTATCGGTGTGGAGATTTTTTTCACCCAGGTCTTCCGCGACGGATTTTTTCATGCCGACATGCATCCCGGCAATATCCTGGTGACCTCCAACGGCCAGTATGTCGCGCTCGATTTCGGCATCATGGGTACGCTGACCGACGTCGACAAACATTACCTGGCGCGCAATTTCATTGCTTTTTTCCGCCGCGACTACCGCCGCGTCGCCGAAGTCCATGTCGAATCGGGCTGGGCCCCGCCGGGCACCCGCGTCGAGGAATTTGAAACCGCAATCCGTGCGGTGTGTGAGCCGATTTTCGACAAGCCGCTGAAGGAAATCTCCTTCGGCAAGGTGCTGCTGCGTCTGTTTCAGACGTCGCGCCGTTTCAACATCGAAATCCAGCCGCAGCTGGTGCTGCTGCAGAAAACGCTGCTCAACATCGAGGGCCTTGGCCGCGACCTTGATCCCGACCTTGACCTGTGGAGCACCGCCAAGCCCTACCTCGAGCGCTGGATGTCGGAACAGGTCGGCTGGCGCGGCCTCGCCCGTCGCATCGGTGAAGAGCTGCCGTTCTGGAGCGAACTGCTGCCGCAGTTGCCGCGACTGGTGCAGCAGTATCTGGCGCACGACCACGACGCCGTGCTGCGCGCGCAGGGCGCCGAACTGCTGCGTCTGCACCGGCGCAATGGCTGGCTGCTGACCGTGGTTGCCGCCCTGCTGGTCGCCCTGATCGCACTCGAGCTACTGTCGTAACTCGCTAAGCCGCAGCTATAATCTCCCGAAAAAAGGGGGCCTGCGATGCTGCTGTGGTTTGTGATTGCTTACCTGATGGTATCGGTCGGCATCGGCCTGTGGGCCGCGACCCGCGTTCATAACACCAAGGATTTCGCCGTTGCCGGCCGATCTCTGCCGCTGCCCGTGGTCACCGCCACGGTGTTCGCCACCTGGTTCGGCGCCGAAGCCGTGTTCGGCGTCTCCGCCCAGTTCGTCAAGGAAGGATTGAGCGGCGTAGTCGCCGACCCGTTCGGTTCCTCCTTGTGTCTGGTCATCGCCGGCCTGTTTTTCGCCAAAAAACTCTACAAGCTCAACATCCTCACCGTCGGCGACTACTACCGTATGCGCTACAACCGCACGGTGGAAGTCATCACCTCGCTGTGCATCGTCGGCTCTTATCTGGGCTGGGTATCAGCGCAGATCAAGGCCATGGGACTCATTTTCAGCGTCATCACCAATGGTGCAGTGAGCCCCGAACTTGGCATGGTCATCGGCGCGGCGATCGTGCTCACCTACACCACCTTTGGCGGCATGTTTTCGGTTGCAATCCTCGATTTCGTGCAGATGAGTGTCAGCATCGGCGGACTGCTCTACATCGCCTGGATCATCAGCGGCATGACCGGCGGTGCCGGCGTGGTGATCGAGCATGCCGCGCAGGCGGGTAAATTCGAATTCTTCCCGCCACCCGATCCGTGGATGTGGCTGACCTTCCTCGGTGCGCTGCTGACGATGATGCTGGGTTCGCTGCCGCAACAGGATGTGTTCCAGCGCGTGACTTCTGCAAAGTCCGCAAAAATCGCCATCATCGGCTCGCTGCTCGGCGCCACGATCTACTTCTGCTTCACCTTCGTTCCGATGTTCATCGCCTACTCGGCGACGCTGATTGATCCCAAACTGTTCGCCGAACTGCTGGAGAAAGATTCGCAGCTGATCCTGCCAACGCTGGTACTGCAGCACACCCCACTGTTCGCTCAGATCCTGTTCTTCGGCGCCGTGCTGTCGGCGATCATGAGTTGCTCGTCTGCCACGCTGCTCGCACCGTCGGTGATGTTCGCGGAAAACATCGTCAAGAGCTTTTTCCCGCACCTGTCGGACCGCAAACTTCTGTGGATCATGCGCGTGACCATCGTCTGTTTTGCCGGCGTGGTGCTGTTGTTCGCGCTCAATTCCGAATCGTCGATTTTTCACATGGTCGAGTCCGCCTATAAAATCACGCTGGCGGGCGCTTTCGTGCCGCTGGTGGTCGGCGCGTTCTGGAAACGCGCAACCACCCAGGGCGCGCTGGCCGCCACACTGGGCGGGCTCACGTCATGGATCCTGATTGAAGTGCTGATCGGGGCAAAAAGCCCGGTGCCGCCGCAACTAATCGGACTTGTCGTGTCGATCGCCGGCATGGTCATCGGCTCCCTGCTGCCGCAGCGCTACGGCGTCGCGCCGCATCACCACCCCCACGCGAAAGTGTCCTGAGCCTTGGCGCCGCGACCGGCGCATGTTGCTGCGATTAAACCGGCGATCTTCGCGTTGCTCGCGATCAATGCAGGGATTTACACGGTCGCCGGGCGCTTTTCCCAGGGACTCGACGCGCTGGCCTGGTTCGCGCTGCTCGCGCTGTTCGAAATCGAAACCCGCTACCCGTTGTGGACACGCATCACCCGCAACGCCGCAGTGCTGGACCTGTTGCGGCTGATGGCCACGGCCAGCGTGGTTCTTGCTGCGCTCAGCTTCATCCACGAAGGTGAGTGGCTGGACGCAACGAATTCCTGGTTGTGGATCGGCGTCCTCGCTGTGCTGGAACTGGAGGTGCGTGCGCCCTCATTGATCAACCGTTACCGCAAGACCGCCACCACTGTATCGCTGATGTTGTATGGCGCGCTGGGCGTGGTTGCGTTGGCTTGGCTGGCGCAAGGCGCGTGGCTGGATGGCTACGATGCGGTGCTGTGGATTGCCGCTTTCGGGTTAATCGAAATGGATCTGCTCAGACTGTCGGCTGCCTCACCTGAGGAAAATACATAACCCATTGTTTTTATTGGTTTATTTGTAGGCGCTGCGAAACGCGGCTATAAACCGCAGCAATTCCTGCTGCGGCAAGCCGTTGATGCCCGCCGCGGCCTTACGCCCGCCGCCGCCGGCAAAAGCGAGGCACAACACATCCGCGCCCTGCGGCTTGTTTCGCGGTGCGCGCACACTGACCGTATAAGAACCATCGGATTTGGTCACCAGCACTGCATGCGCGCGCTGCGGCGCGGTCTGCGCCAGGCGGTTGCCGAAAACGCCGTTGACACGCCGGCTCCACGCCGCATCCGGCAGGATGTAGAGCGCTGCTGCATCCGCTGCAAATTCCGGTGACACGGCTTCGGCGCAAACAAGATCTTCGGCGCCCGCCTGTTTCAGCACCTCGAATACCGGTTCATCAAAAATGAAATGCCGCGGATCCTTGTAGGGTGCGATGGCCCGGTACAAATCCGCCGGATGGTAGTGCAGATCGTTGACGGTCTCGCCGTAGGCATTGTAGTTGATCGCTTCGCCCAGCTCATGCAGGCGCGCGAGTTCGGTGTGATCCAGCTGCAGCGGTTGCGCAGCGCGCACGGCGGATTCGACCAGGTTGTCGCCGAACGCGGCGACCACCGCCCACAAGCGGTGTTTGCCGGCCAGATGGCGGTCGACCAG
>JAYUYQ010000280.1:0-9441 GCA_043752435.1 Betaproteobacteria bacterium | reverse complement strand
GGCCGGGCATTTCGGTCTCGGCAATGGCGATTTCCTTGCGGCCGAAATCGGCCAGTTTGATGTCGGCGACTTTATAGTCAGCGGCTTTTGCGTTCATGTACAACTCCTGATGTCGTTGGAGGGCGCCGTTGCCAGCGATGCCGCCCGAGCCTGGCCGGCGGGTTTGGACCCGGTCCGATCGCAGCGCCCCTCGGGGACACGCATTCCAAAAGTAAAAAAAATGTACGAAAATGAGTACAAAAAAAAGCGCTCGCACCGTTGCCGGTGCGAGCGCCGTTGATATCGTGCTGAGCCTGGCCGGTGATGGGCAAAAACTTAAAACCCCACCGGTCGCAACGCTCCTCAGCGGGGCGGATTATAGCCTACTGCGCCAGCACGGGCCATCCATCCAAAGAATGCAATTAACTTATTGTTTTTATTTATTTTAGATTCGTTTCAGCCGGTGTGACCAACCTGTCTGAGCATAGCCGATACCTCGGTATTGGCATTAACGGCACACAGGGAAATCGATGGATAGGCATTGCGCCACACGCGAAACACTTCATCGGCGAAGCCTTGTCCGATGCCGGCGACGCCATCGAAGTCGAGGACGATATCCCGGAAATTCTCGAGACCCGCCATCAAGCGCCGGCTCTGGGAACGCGAGATCAGTGATCCATCGGCCTTATCCATCAACTGAAGGCCGATAACTGTTCTTGTGAACTCGAAGTCAGGCTGCGGGCAGAACTCGTCGAACACCTGCCGGAGCGTTCGTTTGGTGCCGAGTGTGATTCTGAACTTCACGGTCGTTCCAGCGGTGCCCGGCCAGTTTGGAAAGAGCAGTAGTTCAGCTCCGCGCCCTTGTATGAACGAGACGCCGAAGCCGTTGGCTTCGACTGAAAACCACTTGCACACCTTGAACGAGAAGAAAATGCCTTGTCCGGTGTGATGCACAGGATCAGTCGTTCGCTTGCCTTTGGATATTTCGACCACTGCCTCGCGCGGTTCTGCCAGTCCCAATCCGGTTGCGAGTCGCTGGAACAACCCGACCCCCGAATCCTTTACGTGTAGCACGAATTCCGTCGGATTCACGGCACCGAGGATTTCCACGTCTGACGATCCAGAATGGTCTCGCACGTTGTTCAGCATCTCCGTCGTCACATAGTGAGCGACGTCAAGCGCATTTCCCTGTATTGCGCGGGCGGCAAGCCATGGGCGGATCGACTCGATCCAGAGACGGTCTTCCTCGAAGGGCAGACTTGATCGCGCGATTGTTTCCATGGCCTCCGCAGTTTATCGTGGCTGTAAACAAAAAGGGCCGCGGAGGCGGCCCTTTGATGTTGACTTAAGCGATTCAAATGCCCGCATCAGCCTTCAACGCCGCTGCCTTGTCGGTGTGCTCCCAAGTGAATTCCGGCTCGTCACGACCGAAGTGGCCGTGCGCTGCCGTCTTGGTGTAGATCGGCCGCAGCAGGTCGAGCGCCTGGATGATGCCTTTCGGCCGCAGATCGAAATGCTTCTCGACCAGCATGCCGAGTTTCTCGTCCGAAATCTTGCCGGTGCCGAAGGTGTCGACCAGCACGCTGACCGGACGCGCGACGCCGATGGCGTAGGCGACCTGCAGTTCGCACTTGGTGGCGAGGCCTGCGGCAACGATGTTTTTCGCGACGTAGCGTGCGGCGTAAGCGGCCGAACGGTCAACCTTCGACGGATCCTTGCCCGAGAACGCGCCGCCACCATGGCGTGAGTAGCCGCCATAGGTGTCAACGATGATCTTGCGGCCGGTCAGTCCCGTGTCGCCCTGCGGGCCGCCGATGACGAAGCGGCCGGTCGGGTTGATCAGGTACTTGGTGTCCTTGGTGATCATATTCTTCGGCAGCACGGGTTTGACCACCAATTCGATGATCGCTTCTTCGATCTGTTTGTGCGTGGCTTCCTCGCGATGCTGGGTTGAGATCACCACGGTGTCGATGTGGCTGGGCTTGCCGTCGACGTAACGCACGGAAACCTGCGACTTGGCATCGGGGCGCGCCCACGGCAGGCGGCCGTCGCGGCGTAGTTCAGCGTGGCGCTCCATCAGACGGTGCGAGTAATAGATCGGCATTGGCATCAGCTGCGGCGTTTCGTCGCAGGCAAAACCGAACATCAGGCCCTGGTCGCCAGCGCCCTGGTCGAGGTCGAGACCCTCGCCTTCATTGACGCCCTGCGCGATGTCGCGCGACTGTTCGTCGTAACACACCATCACGGCACAGCTCTTGTAGTCGAAGCCAATGTCGGAATCGTCGTAACCGATTTGCTTGATGACCTTGCGCGCGACTTTCGCGTAGTCCACGCGCGCATTGGTGGTGACCTGACCAGCCAGTACCACCAGACCAGTGTGGGTCAGGGTCTCGGCGGCGACGCGGCCATTCTTGTCCTCGGTGAGGATCGCATCGAGTACGGCGTCGGAAATTTGATCCGCAATCTTGTCGGGATGGCCTTCGGATACCGACTCGGAAGTAAACAGGAAATTGCTCATGGGCTGGGCGAATGCAATCGCGTTAAAAAGTTAAGGAGTGGGTGCGGCAAAAAGGCCGCTAGAATAGCATATAACTCCCGATTTATTAACGGATTTCCCCGCCAGATTTTAATGCTGATCCTCCTCCTGCAGTGGTGTGCGCGTATCCCTTTGGCGGGGCTGCATTTTTTCGGTGCGGGCCTGGGCTGGCTGATCTACGCCTTGTCGTCGACGTACCGCCGGCGGTGCCGCGAGAATCTGCGTAGCAGCGGCGTGTGTGCGGACGAGGCCGCCTGTCGCCGCCTGTTGCATGCAACGGTTGCTGAGACCGGCAAAAGCGTGACCGAGTTATGCAAGATATGGTTCGGTCGCGAAGCCGAGGTCGCACAACTGGTGGTGTGTGACGACTGGGCTGTCGTCGAGACCGCGCAGCGCGCCGGTAAAGGCGTCATGTTCCTGACGCCGCACCTGGGATGCTTTGAAATTTCTGCGCATTACGGCGCAAAGCGTGTGCCACTGACCGTGCTCTACCGGCCGCCGAAACGCGCGGTGCTCGAAACCATCATGCTCGCCGGTCGCGCACGTGGCCAGATCATGCTGGCCCCAGCCAGCCTGAAGGGCGTGCGACTGCTCTACAAAGCCTTGAAAAGAGGCGAGGCCATCGGTGTATTGCCGGATCAGGCGCCGGGCGTCGGCGAGGGTGAGTGGGCGGATTTTTTCGGCCGGCCCGCGTACACCATGACGCTGGTGACGCGCTTGCAGGAAAGCACAGGCGCCGCCGTGATCATGGCGTTTGCCGAAAGACTGGGGCAGGGCCGCGGTTATCGGCTGCATCTGCAGACCGTCACTGGTCCGCTGGATCCACCGGCACTGAATCGTGCGGTCGAAACCATCGTGCGCACATGTCCCGAACAATACCTGTGGGGATATAACCGCTATAAGGTACCGGCGGGCGCCAAAGAACCAGTGATGAGTAATGGGTAATGAGTAATGTGTAAACCCTTAAACATGGGTGTGCCGTTTTTCGCTCATCACCCATCACCCATCACCCATCACGGCCTCCAATGACTCGTCTCGGTCTCGCACTGATCTGGTTGCTGCACTGGCTGCCGCTCGCAGTGCTGGCACCGATGGGCCGCGCTGCAGGGTTGTTGCTGTATGGGCTGGCGGGCGAACGGCGGCGGGTGGTGCTGACCAACCTGCGCCTGTGTTTTCCGGAACTGCAGGATGACGAGCGCGTGCGGCTCGCGCGCCGCCATTTCGCGGCTTTCGCCCGGGCGCTGCTCGAACACGGGATCCTGTGGTGGGGCAGCCGGGAACGGGTGATGCGCATGGTGCGCGTTGAGGGTCTCGAACACTGGCAGGCGGTGCAGGGCCGGCCGGTGATTTGGCTCGCGCCGCACTTTGTCGGGCTCGACATGGGCGGCTCGCGCATCATCACCGAGTGGCAGGGCATTTCCGTCTACAGTCAGCAGAAAGATCCCGTGTTCGACCGCGTGCTGCTGCACGGCCGCACCCGCTTCGTCAAACCGGTACTGTTCTCGCGTCAGGACGGCATCCGGCCAGTGGTGAAGGCGATGCGCGGCGGGCTGCCGTTCTATTACCTGCCGGACATGGATTTCGGCGAGCGCGATTCGATTTTTGTGCCCTTCTTCGGCGTGCCGGCGGCGACCATCACCGGACTCTCACGCATGGCGCAGTTGGCGCGTGCTGTCGTGCAACCGGTGGTGACCACCCAGTTGCCGGGTGGCGCGGGTTATGTGCTGCGCTTTTATCCGGCGTGGGAACATTTTCCGACCGGTGATCTGGCGGCGGACACCCGGCGCATGAATACATTCATCGAAGCGCGCGTGCGCGAGGCACCGGAGCAGTATTACTGGCTGCACAAACGCTTCAAGACGCGGCCGCCGGGTGAGGAAAAAATCTATTAACCGCCGATCGACCGATATAATTCATCAGATATGTTTATAAATCCCGACGAGCAGGCGCGTTGCGCGCTGCTGAAAAAAACGAAAATCATCGCCGTGGTCGGCCTGTCGCCCAACGCGGCGCGGCCGAGTCATGGTGTGGCGCAGTCGATGCAGGGCTTCGGTTTTCGCGTGATTCCGGTGCATCCGGCGGCGAAGGAAATCCTTGGCGAAAAAGTGTATGCAAAGCTCGCGGACATTCCAGAACCGATTGACCTGGTCGATGTGTTCCGCAGCGCTGAATTCATTGACGGCGTGGTCGATGAATGCCTGGCGCTGGGACTCAAGGCGATCTGGATCCAGGAAGGCATCGTCAATGAAGCGGCCGCGGCACGCGCGCAGGCCGGCGGCATGACGGTGATCATGGATCGTTGCATTTATCGCGATTACCGCGATTTCTGCCGGTCCGTGTGATGACATGCAGCTGAAATTCACCAAAATGCACGGCCTTGGCAATGATTTTGTCGTGATTGACGCCACTGCTGCACCGGTTGTGCTGACACCGGCACAGTTGCGCTTCATTGCCGACCGTCATTTCGGCATTGGTTGCGACCAGATCCTGATGGTGGAGCCGGCACGCAGCACCGACACCGATTTTTATTACCGCATATTCAATTCTGACGGCGGCGAGGTCGAGCAATGCGGCAACGGCGCGCGCTGTTTTGTGCGTTATGTGCATGAACGCGGGCTGACAAAAAAAACCGTGATTCGTGTCGGCACGCTGGGCGGTGTCATCGAGCCGCGGCTGGAGGCGGATGGCCAGGTCACCGTGAACATGGGCACGCCGGAATTCGAGCCTGCGCGCGTGCCGTTTAATGCGCCGGCGCGGGCGTCGCTCTATGACCTGTTGGTAAACAAAAAAGTTATTAAAATCAATAGTTTATCGATGGGTAACCCGCATGCGGTGCAAGTGGTGCCCGATGTTGCGACGGCGCCGGTGGCCACTGAGGGACCGCTGATCGAATCCCATGCAGATTTTCCACAACGCGTGAATGCGGGGTACATGCAGGTGCTTGATCGCGGGCATATCCGCCTGCGCGTCTACGAACGCGGCGCCGGTGAAACTTTGGCCTGCGGCACTGGCGCCTGTGCGGCCGTGGTGGCCGGCATCCAGCGCGGACTGCTCAATGCGCGCGTCACGGTTTCGACGCGCGGCGGCGACCTCGTTATAGTATGGGCGGGCGCCGGTCAGCCGGTGCTGATGACCGGACCGGCGGTGACCGTGTTTGACGGCGAAATTGCATTGATCTGAAATAAATACGTGAAAAAAAGCAAGGAATACCAGTGATGAAACCCGATGACGTCGCGGCGTACCTGAAAGAGCACCCGGAATTTTTTGAGAGTTACGCCGATGTGGTCGCCGACGTGATGATTCCGCATCCTCACGGCGGCCGCGCGATTTCGATCAGTGAGCGGCAGATCCTGACGCTGCGGGAGCGCGCCAAACAGCTAGAAGTGAAACTCGGCGAAATGATCCAGTTCGGCGAGGAAAACGATGTCATCAGCGAAAAAGTGCATCGCCTGGGACTGGCGCTGATCGCCACGCACGATGTGGCGGGGTTGTCACATGTGGTCGATTTCAACCTGCGCGAAGACTTCGCGGTACCGCATGTGGTGCTGCGCCTGTGGCATGCGGGAGCCACGGCCGATGTGCAGGTATCCGACGCCACCCGCGCATTTGCCGCCGGCTTGCTGCACCCGCATTGCGGACCGCTGGTGATGGCTGACACCGCGCCGTTTTTCGGCGAAGCCGCGTCACTGCTTAAGTCGTACGCTTATATTCCATTGCGCGGCCGCGACACCTTCGGCCTGCTGGCGCTGGCCAGCGAGGATGCGCAGCGTTTTTATCCCGAGATGGGCACCTTGTACCTGACGCGCATCGGCGAAATCATCGCTGCCTGCCTGCTGCGCCACCTGGAACCGGTGTGACCGCCCGCGGGCGCAAACCACCTTCCGTAAAACCACCGGCACCCGCAGCCGGACCCGCGCAGCCACTGCTGCAGGGTTATATCGATCATCTGGCGCATGAGCGCCGGCTCGCGGCGCACACCACCAAAAATTATCGGCGCGACATCGAAGCGCTGCTTGAATATTCCGGCGACAGACTGCCTGCTGAACTGACCGTCCACGACATCCGGCGCTGCATCGCGCAACTGCACGGCAAAGGTTTGGATGGCCGCAGCCTCGCGCGCATGTTGTCGGCATGGCGCGGTTTTTACAACTATCTGGCGCGTGACCATGGCGGCAAACAGAATCCCTGCCTCGGCATCCGCGCACCGAAAAGCGCCAAGCGCCTCCCGCACACCTTGTCACCGGATGAAGCGCGGCAACTGGTTGAAATCGACGCGACTGACGAGCTTGCAGTGCGCGACAGGGCGATGCTCGAACTGTTTTATTCCTCGGGGCTGCGGCTGGCCGAACTGACCGGACTGGCCCCGGAGGACGTCAATTTTTCCGATGCAACGGTGCGGGTTACCGGCAAGGGCAGCAAGACGCGCATCGTGCCGGTGGGCAGCCATGCCGCCAAAGCGCTGCGGGCGTGGCTTGCGCAACGCGCAGCGATTGCGCGCCTGGACAAGGATGCGTTGTTCGTCAACCAGCAGGGCCGGCGATTGGGTCCGCGCGCAATCCAGGATCGCGTACGGCGGCGGGCGCAGCAGCAGGGCATCGCGTCGCGCGTGCATCCGCACATGCTGCGCCACTCGTTTGCGTCGCATGTGCTGCAGTCGAGCAGCGACCTGCGCGCGGTGCAGGAAATGCTCGGACATGCGAGTATTTCGACGACGCAGGTGTACACGCAACTGGATTATCAGCACCTGGCGAAGATTTATGACGCCGCACATCCACGCGCGCGGCGCAAAAACAAATAGCGTGCATTGCCATCACGGCCGTTCCGGCCGGATCATTTTTCATTCATGCATAAACTGATACTCAAGCCCGGCCGCGAGAAATCGCTGAAGCGGCGGCATCCGTGGATATTCTCCGGCGGCATCGACCGCATCGAAGGCGATCCGCAGGCGGGGGATACGGTGACTGTTCATGCGGCCGATGGCGCGGCACTGGCGGTGGCGGCGTACAGCCCGCAATCGCAGATTCGCGCGCGGGTCTGGGACTGGACCGTGCGTGACATCGACGCCGCGTTCATCACGCAACGCATCACCCGTGCAGCAGCCAGCCGTGGCGCATTGCCGGCGGACGTGACTGATGGTCTGCGGCTGGTGCACGGCGAATCCGACGGATTGCCCGGTATCGTTGCCGATCGTTACAGTGACACGGTGGTAGTGCAGTTGCTGAGCACCGGTGCGGAGCGCTGGCGCGATGTGATTGCCGATGCGCTGGTGGGTTTGTCCGGTGTTGCACGGGTGATCGAACGTTCAGACGCCGATGTGCGCGCGCTGGAAGGACTCGAGTCGCGCAGTGGTTTATTGCGCGGCGCGGCGGCGGATGGACCGCTGATCGTCAATGAGCACGGGTTGCGCTTCAGTGTCGATGCCGAGCACGGCCACAAAACCGGCTTTTATCTGGATCAGCGTGATAACCGCTTGGCGCTGCGTAAGCTGGCGCACGGCAAAAATGTGCTGGATTGTTTTTGTTACACCGGCGGTTTTGCGCTGAATGCAATGGCCGGCGGTGCGGCGGCAGTAATGGCCATCGACAGTTCAGGCCCGGCACTGCAGGCGGCGCGCGCCAATGCTGCGCTGAATCAGCTGGACGGCGCGGAATGGCTGGAAGCCGATGTGTTCAAGACCCTGCGTGCTTTTCGCGATGCTGGGCGGACGTTTGACCTGATCGTGCTCGATCCGCCGAAGCTCGCACCCACGGCAGCACATGCCGAAAAAGCCGCCCGCGCCTACAAGGATATCAACCTGCTTGGATTCAAGCTGCTTAACCCCAGCGGCGTGCTGATGACCTACTCCTGTTCCGGTGGCATCAGCCCCGATCTGTTCCAGAAAATTGTTGCCGGTGCTGCGCTGGATGCCGGGGTTGATGCGCGCATCGAAGGCTGGCTGCATGGTGCAGCCGATCATCCGGTGGCGCTGAATTTTCCGGAGGGGGAGTATTTGAAGGGATTGTTGCTGCGGGTTGGTGTTTAACGTGGAGGTGAGCGATGCTGAGCCGATAGGTGATGCGTCCGCTCGACTGAAAGAGTAGAGATCATTTCGGCGCCGGCCAAGACATGCAATACCAAGCATTTAAACCTTCTTCTATTGCCGCATTCGCCAGTCCCTCATCGGCAGTTACCAATAGAGTTTTCGAATCATTAACGAGTGACGAGAAATAACCTTCCTTCAGGCTCAAAAGTTGAAAAGCATCAGATAGGTCTACCTCGTAGCGCTCAACAAGTTCTTTAGCGCGGAGAAAAGTTGGGGGGTGCGTTAAGTCGATGTCTTTGATATTCCTAGCGCTTGCCTGGAACCAAACAGTAAGGGCGAAAGCCGCATTTAAATACACTTCCCTCGTTATCAAGCCACGTAACCACTTGAGCTTCATGGCGCTTAAGGTTTCGAAATAGCAAAATGGGGTCGTGTACTTGGTTGCCGATTGGGTATTGAAGTGGTGACGCGCGGGGCCACAATCTGGTTCGTCCACCCACCCCTTGACCAAAGCCGAGGCATCAAAACAGTTTGCGTGATAAGACGTGCGCATGGTGATCTCTAACTTTGATTATCCGTCGGTTAGTGTTTAGCAGGCGGCACATTATCGATCCCACCTTCATGCCAAGGATGGCATTTCCCGATGCGTTTAATGGTCAGCCACGACCCCTTTAACGCACCATGCACCTCCATGGCTTCCCTCGCATACGCAGAGCAGGTCGGATAAAAGCGGCACTGCGTGCCGAAGAAAGGCGACAGCAGGTAGCGGTAGGCGTCGATCAATGCAATCAGCAGGGTTTTCATGGGTGAAATCAGTATAACGCGGGCTGCAGCAAGGTCCGATTGCGCAATCTCCGGTGCTCTGTTTTAATCGCTCGCTGTGTATTCACTGCCTGACATGACC
>JAYUYQ010000279.1:0-3788 GCA_043752435.1 Betaproteobacteria bacterium | reverse complement strand
GTTTTTCCATGGGGTTCACGTGGTGAAATCACCGCCGATTGTAGCGCGATTCGCCGCGCCCGCAGCTTACAATGTCTCCATGAAAATCCTATTATGTGCGCGTGCCGCGCTGCTGTTGTGCGCTATGACAGCTGTGCCTGCGCAGGATGCGGGCGCACAGAACTATCCGAATCGCACCGTGCGCATCGTAGTGCCGATCAGTGCCGGTGGCGCAACCGATGTGTTCGCGCGCACGCTGGCGATTGGTTATACCGAAGCCTGGGGCCACCAGATCATTGTTGATAATCGGCCCGGCGCCGGCGGCATGATCGGTTCCGAAATGGTCGCCAAGGCCGCGCCCGATGGTTACACACTGCTGATGGCCTACACCTCGCATGTGATCAACCCGTCGCTGTGGACGCGCATTCCCTACGATACCTTGCGCGATTTTTCGCCGGTGGCGATGGTGGCCACGGTGCCCAGCGTGCTGATCGTGCATCCGTCGCTGCCGGTGCGTTCGGTGAGCGAGTTGATCGCCTTCGCCAAACGCCGGCCGCATGAACTCGATTACGGCAGCGCCGGCGTCGGCACGGCGGCGCATCTGGCCGCAGTGTTATTCAGTCAGCGTGCCGGGCTGCACCTGACCCACGTGCCGTACAAGGGTGGTGTGCCGGCGCTGCACGAACTGCTCGGTGGGCAGATTTCAATCATGTTCGGCAGTCTGTCGACGGCGTTTCCAAACATTCAAAACGGCCGGGCGCGGGCATTGGCGGTTACCAGCGCGCAGCGCGTAGTGGCTATGCCGCAACTGCCGACCATGCGTGAAGCGGGGATAGCCGGTTATGAAGCCGTGGCGTGGTTTGCGCTGTTTGCGCCGGCGCAGACTTCCGGCACGGTGATCAACAGGCTCAATGCCGAAACCGTCGCCATGCTGAACCAGCGCGAAATCCGCTCGCGATTCTTCGCGCAGGGCGCCGAGGTCACGCCGTCGACGCCTGGCGAACTGGGTGACAGGGTGCGTGCGGAACTCGTCAAATGGGCGGCAGTGGTCAAGGCGGCGGGTATCGAACCAATGAAGAATTAACGGGCTGTTGAAAAGGTGATGGGGCAAGCGCGAGCACTGGCCATTTCTCCGCTTTGCCTATTGGCTTTACGTGCGGTAGGAGACATACAGCTAAAGACAATGCATGCAGCCTGCATTAACCGGTCCCGGAACGGCTATTGGGGCCAGTACACTGACATGGAGTGGTCGCTTGAATATCATCGAGTGCAGGCTGAGACGCCAACTGCTGGAACCGCGCGCTGACCTGAATCCAGAGGCTACGGTGTCTGCATGAATGCCACGCACAAGGTGATGGTTGTTACTGCGTTTGTCATTTTGGCCCTGCTATTGCTGATGTCCGGCAACGGCATGACGACCGGGGCAATTATCGGCGGGGTGATGGCGGGCGGCAGCATGGGAGACATCGGCTGGACGTGGCTGCCGAGTCTGCTGTTCGTGGTGCTGGGCGTAGTGCTGTTCTCGGTTACCGTCGGTAAAAAATAGCGTAATGAGTCTTTAGACAAGCGCATCCCCAGCACGGCTTGTCTATTTTCCGCCGAGCCCGGCTTCCTTTGCGGCTTTTGACCAGATCACGGTCTCGGCTGCCATGCGCCGTCCCATTTCCTCGGGCGAGCCGCCGACGGCCTCCAATCCCGAATCAAACAGGCGCTGCACGATTTTGGGGTCGGACAATGCCTTGTTGTACGCAGCCGACAGGCGAGTGACAATTTCATTCGGTGTGCCGGCAGGTGCTACTGCGCCAAACCACTGTGCAATATCCATGTCGGGATAACCCAGTTCGGCGAGGGTGGGTACATCGGGCAGCGCTTTGGACCGCGCTTTGGAGGTAACGGCGAGCAGCTTGACCCGGCCGGAGCTGATCTGCGGCATCAGCGGTGCCGAACCCAGCACCGCCACCGGTACCTGGCCACTGATCAGATCGACCACAGCCTGCCCGCCGCCCTTGTAGGGCACCGCGATCATTTTGACGCCGGCCATTTTGAAGAATATGCCCGCGGCCACGGCCTGCGTGCCGGTGGCGGAAGACAGCGCATAAGCGATCTGCCCGGGCCGCGCTTTTGCGGCTTTCAGCAGATCGGCAACCGATTTCCAGCCGGGTGCCGGATGCACGGCAATGACGATGGGCTGGTTGGTGAGGATGGTGATCGGCAGCAGGTCTTTTTCCGAGCGGTATGACAACGAAGGTGTCAGCACCGGCTGGTAAAAGGAAGAATCGGAGCCGATGACGATGGTGTAACCGTCGCGGGGGCCACGCACCAGCGCTTCCAGCGCGATGCTGCCGGCGCCGCCCGGCCGGTTCTCGATGATGACTGACTGGCCCAATTCCCGCGACACGATATCGCCGGTGAAGCGCGCCGACACATCGGTGGTGCCGCCCGGCGCGAATCCGACCAGCACGCGGATTGGCCGTGTCGGCCAGTTCTGTGCGTAACAGACTTGGAAGAGCTGGCAAAAAGCCAGCAGCAGTACAGCCACAATGGTACGCATCGATGTTCCTCCTCAGGATGTGCGACACAGTAATGGTCCGGCGAGGCCCCGCGTTATGGTTGCTGGTGGCTCACCGGTGGTGAGATGGTGAAATGAGCATATCAGGCCATGCCGATGGGCTCCGCCAGGTCGTCGCGGATTTTCCCCGGTCGCGCGCGCATCATGTCGTGCAGTTCCTTCTGGATTTTTGCGCGGCCCGGATCATTGAACACGTTGTCCATTTCGCCCGGATCGTTGTAGAGGTCGTAGAGTTCGCCGGCACCGGAGCCGAGTTCAAACGTGCATTTGTGGGTTTTGGTGCGCACGGTGCGCAGTTGCAGGCTGACGCCGCAGCGTGATGGGTGCAAATGCCATTCGCTGTACGCGGCATCGCGGGTTTCGGATTTTCCGGCCAGCAATTGGGCGAGACTGCGGCTTTGCATGTCGTGTGGCGCTGCGATGCCGGCATAGTCGTAAAAGGTTGCGGCCATGTCCAGAGTGCCGACTGGTTCACTGACCACCTTGCCTGCCGCGACGCCGGGTCCTCGCGCAATCATCGTCACCCGCATCAGGTCTTCGTACGGCGTTGGCCCTTTCAGGTACAGGCCGTGGTTGCCGAGCATGTCGCCGTGGTCGGTGCTGTAGAACACCAGCGTGTCCTCGCTGAGTCCGAGGTCATCCAGCGCGGCGAGGATGCGGCCGACGTTGTGGTCGATCAGCGAAATCATGCCGTAGTAATTCGCTGTCATGTCCGCGAGCTGGGCGTCGCTTTGCGGCGGCACCCGCGATCCCGCGGCGCGGAATTTGAGCATCTCCGGATCTTTGAGTTGCGGCGTGCCTTCAAGTGAAGCCTTGTGCCACCACGGCCGGCGTTCGAGATCGGGGGTGCGGTGTTTGGGCAGCGTCAGGCTTTTCGGGTCGTACATCAGGCTCCACGGCTCCGGGCAGTCAAACGGATGGTGCGGATCCGGGAACGACACCCACATCGCCAGCGGTTTGGACTGGTCGTGATTCGACAAATAATCAATGGTGCGGTCGCCGATCCACGAACTGTTATGCCAGGCCGCCGGCAGCGCCGAATGCCAGGTCTGGGCGGTGCCGATTTCCGGGCGCGTACTGGCCGCCCACAGCTTCACTGCTTCCTCGTCCTTGCCGCGGGCGAGGAACCAGCGCTCGTAATGGCCCATCGGCGGGCGGTCCAGCGGACGCGTCCGGTGCATGTGACCGAAGACGCTGAGTTCGACATGCTCAAAGCCCATGTACGGACCGTTCCAGCCAG
>JAYUYQ010000278.1:0-3790 GCA_043752435.1 Betaproteobacteria bacterium | reverse complement strand
ATGCGGTCCGGCAGGTTATCAATGACCGTGCGCAACAGGTTGCGCTCCGCCGCCAGCGCTTCACGCGCCATGCGACGCTCGGTGACATCGCGGGCGATACCCAGCAATGCGCTAATCGCCCCCGAGGCGTCGTAGAGGGGGGCAGCATGGATTTCCAGCCAGCAGTGCTTTCCCGCAATTCCCACGGCCTCAAACTCCAGCATGCCGGAGTTCCCCGCCAGTATCCGGCGCTGCAGCCGCACAAACGCGCGGCGGTACGCCGGGGCGATCTGGCGCAGGAAGGGCCAGCGGCGCATCTCCTCCAGGCTTTCCGCCTGCAGCATGCGCAATCCCGCCGGATTCATGTCGAGCAGCCTGCCGTCGGGTGCGACGATCGCCACACACTCGGGTTCGGCCGCAATGATGGCGCGCAGACGCTCTTCGGTGAGTTTGCGCGCATTGATGTCCTGGTAGGTCGCGATCAGCAAGTGCGGCCTGCCCTCGGCGTCTGGCAGTGCAGCAACCGACAGGGCGATCCACATCCATGTGCCGTCCTTGCGCAGGATGCGTTTCTCTGTGACATAACTGCGGGCCTCCCCGGAGCCGAGGCGCGCCTTGTCGCGCAACGCACCCGCCGTTCTTTCCGGCGCCGTGATATCCATGGTGCTCATGCACAGCGTTTCTTCGCGGCTGTACCCTGTCATTTCACAAAATTTGTCGTTCACCTCCAGCCAATGCTGGTTGCGGTCCTGCGCCGAACGCAGCGTGATGCCGACGCCGGCATGATCAAACATGGCACGGAAGCGTTGCTCGCTCTGCCGCATCCTTTCCTCGGCCAGTTTGTGTGCGCTGATGTCCTGGTAAGTACTCATGATTTGGTACGGCTTGCCGTCGGCGCCCGGCAATGCAGCAACTGAAAGCGTCACCCACAACAGGCTGCCATCCTTGCAGCGCAACTGCTTCTCCCGGGTATAACTGGTGATTTCGCCGCGCAACAGGCGACCGTTGTCGCGCAGTGCATCATCCTGGCCGTCGGCAGTCGTGATATCTGCCGTGCTCAGGTGCAACAGTTGATCGCGGCTGTAACCGGTCATGGTGCAGAACTTGTCGTTGACCGCAATCCACGGCAAGGCCCGGTCATGTGCCGGGCGCAGTGAAATGCCGATGCCTGCATGCTCGAACATCGCCTGAAACCGGCCCTCGCTTTGCTGCAGGGCGTCGGTCATGCGCGTACGTTCGGCAAAGTGTACGCGCTGCCGTGCCAGCAACATCAGCAGGCCCGCGGTAAACAGTAAGCCAAATACTGCAACGGCAAGGACGCCCCCGGCATACCGCGACCTGAGGGCGCCCAGCTGCTGCTGCAACTCACGCTCGTCGACGCTGACTGCAACGACCAGCGGATATTTTGTCAGACTGCGATAGGCCCAGGTTCCGACGGCGCCGCTGCCGGCAAAACCGCGGGCACTACCAGCCTCGATCCGGCGCAGCAGGAAACCCCAGTCCGCTTTCATCAATTCTCCTGCGGCTCCGGCGCTGCCATGGGCAGCGCGAGTCACGCCATCGAGTCCGACCAGCACGATCGCGGTGCTGTTGCCGATGCTGCCGTCCTGCAGCAAGCTGCTCCAATAGGAAAAATCAACCGCGATGATCGCCACACCGCCGAACGATCCGTCGGCGCGGTTGATACGCCGGGTCACATGGAAAGACCATTTGCCGGATACACGGCCGAGGATCGGCTTGTTGATGTAGGGTTCGCCGGTGTCGCGTTCGACATGGGCGCGGAAATGTTCCAGGTCGGCAATGGCAGCCCCCGGCGGAATCGGCAGCGTGCTGAGCACCAGGCGGCCCTGTTCGTCGGCAACCGACGCCACTGCGATATAATCGGCAATGCCACGGTAATCTTCCATCACGCCAAGCAGATCTGTGCGCATGCCGTCACGTTCGTAACTGCGCTTGATGTGGCGCACCGCGTCATCCACGCTGCTCAATGTTCCGCGGGCATGCACTTCGAGCACCAGGGCCATGTCGTCGGCGTGGTTGCGCTGGAGCGCCTGCTCAGACTCGCCGTGCTGGCGGTACGACAACCACGCCGCAATCGCAACGATGCCCACCAGTGTCACGCAGGCCAGCGCGTTGAGTATTTCAACGGCATAGTGGGCCATCGCGGCCGATAACCGGCCTGTTCTTGTCATGGCGCTCCCCCGCTTCGGTGCGGCCAGCAGGGCCGGCGGATCTTTTTCATCGCGCACAAATACGCGAAGCTGCAGCAGAGGCTACCACTACCCGTTACTGGCAGCCACCCGCAGGTAGAGCGCCCATGCCAGCCCGCCCAGCAGTGCCATGCCGCCCATGCCGCAGGCCAGCAACAGCGCACTCCCCGACAACAGCGGTGACACCACGCCGGCGGTCAGGCCTGCAAACAGGCTGTGTGCGAACCCCTGCAAGGACGACGTCATGCCACGCAGTTGCGGAAACAGATCCAACGCAATCAGTGAAACGCTGGGCATGGCCAGTGCCATGCCGATGGTATAGATCATCACCGGCAGCACAGTCCACGGCAGGGCCGGCGGGAAAAACAGTGAGTAACAAATGTTGAACACCACAGCGCCGCACATGATCAAATAACCGACAAATACCGTGCGCCGCGGAGACAGGTGACCGGCCAGCCGGCCGGACAGGAACGCGCCGAACATCACGCCGGATATGCCGGGCACGAACAACCACGCAAAATCCTTTTCGGACATGCCGAGCAGATCGTAGATCACTGCCGGCGCCGACACCACGTAAAGGAAAAACCCGGCGAAATTGAACGCGATGGCCAGACACAGCAACACCAGCTTCGGGTCGCCACCCAGGCGCAGGTAGTTGCGCAGCAACGGCCGTGCCTGGAACGGCTGCCGCGCCGCCAGCGGATGGGTTTCCGGCAGCCGGCGCAACGCAGCCAAAAACAGCACCACACCATAGGTTGCCAGGAACCAGAAAATGGGCCGCCAGCCGAACAATGCCTGCAGCCAGCCGCCGATCACCGGTGCAATGGCCGGTGCGATACCAAAAATCATCGTCACCAGTGACATCAGTCGCTGTGCCTCATGTCCCGAGAAGCTGTCGCGGATGATCGCACGCCCGACAATGATGCCGGCACCCGCAGCCAGTCCCTGCACGGCGCGCCAGAACAGTAGTTGCGGCAGGCTGGCCGCCAGCGCGCAGCCCACAGCCGTCACGACATACAGTGCGAGGCTTACGAGTATCACCGGTCGGCGGCCGAAGGAATCGGACAAAGTACCGTGAAACAAAGTCATCAATGCCAGGGTGAACAGGTACAGGCTCAGCGTCTGCTGCATCTGCGCGGGGGTTGCCTGCAGATCGGCACCGATATAAGGGAAGGACGGCAGGTAAGTGTCAATCGTAAACGGACCGATCATCGCCAGTGCGGCGAGGATCACCGCCAGCGCGGGCACGATGACCGGCGATGGCTGCCGCGGCAATTCCGCGCTCATGCGCGATCCAGTCTGCGGTATTGGATGGCTTCGGCGATGTGCGAAGCGGCAACGGCATCCGCACCCGCAAGATCGGCAATGGTCCGCGCAACCTTCAGGATGCGGTGGTAAGCCCGCGCCGACAGGCCAAATCGCACGATGGCCTGTTTGAGCAGGGTTTCGCCCGGCGCATCCGGCGCACAATGGCGTTCGATTTCACGCGTTGCCAGCCGGGTGTTGGGTTTGTGCTGCCGCGCCAGTGCGCGTTCGCGGGCCGCAGTTGTGCGAACGCGCACTGTTGCAGATGATTCACCGTCGGCGTTGCGTGTCAGGTC
>JAYUYQ010000277.1:0-3797 GCA_043752435.1 Betaproteobacteria bacterium | reverse complement strand
GTCGATCGTGCCAAGCTCTATCACGACGACGTGCCGCTGTTCTCGCGCTTCCAGATCGAACACCAGATCGAATCCGCGTTTTCACGCTCGGTCAACCTGCCCTCCGGCGGCGCCATCGTCATCGACCACACCGAAGCGCTGGTTTCGGTCGACGTCAACTCCGCGCGCTCCACTCGCGGCGCCGATATCGAAGAAACCGCCTTCCGTACCAACCTCGAAGCCGCTGACGAAGCCGCCCGCCAGTTGCGCCTGCGCGATCTGGGCGGCCTGGTGGTCATCGACTTCATCGACATGGAATCGCAGCGCAATCAGCGCGAAGTCGAAAACCGCCTCCGCGATGCGCTGAAATACGACCGCGCCCGCGTGCAGATTGGCAAGATTTCGCGTTTCGGCCTGATGGAACTGTCACGTCAGCGGCTGCGTCCCTCCCTTGGCGAATCGAACCACAGCGCCTGCCCGCGCTGCCACGGTACCGGCCACATCCGCGGCACCGAATCGACCGCGCTGCACATCCTGCGCATCATTCAGGAAGAGGCGATGAAGGACAACACCGCGGCAGTGCATGCCCAGGTGCCGGTCGATGTCGCGACTTTCCTGCTCAACGAAAAACGCGTGGATCTGCAACTGCTGGAGTCACGCCATCGCGTCAACGTACTGCTGATTCCGAATATTCACCTGCAGACGCCCAACTACACCCTTGCGCGGATGCGTCACGACGACCTGAATCAAAGTGAACCGCTGGCGCCCAGCTACCAAATGGTGCAACTGCCCAGCGAAGAGGACAAATCGGGTGCCGAAGACGAAGCCGCAGCGCCCAAGCAGGAAGCCGCCGTCAAAGGCATTACGCCGATGCAGATGCAACCCGCGCCGATGCGTACCGAACCGGTGGCCACAGCCACAGCGCGCGCAGCGACTTCAACCGCGCTGCCCGCAGCGGATGAAGATTCCATCATTGGCAAAATCATGGGCTGGTTCCGCCGTAAACCCGTGACCGAAGTGTCAGCCAGCGCAACTACCGAGCCGTCGCGCAACAGCCAACGCCCGGCAAGCCGTGGCGGCAATGCGGAACGCGGCCGTGGCGGCCGCCCGCAGCGTGGCGATCGCGGAGAGTCAGGACGCAATGAGCGCGGCGAACGTGGCGGATCAGGCCGCGGTGAATCTGGCCGCAATGAGCGCGGCAGCCGTGGTGGCCGTGGTGGCCCGCGCGGCGAGCGTCCAGAGCGCGAAGCCGGCAGTGAACCGCGCAACGAAGGTCAACAACAACGCCGTGGTCGCAATGAGGGACGAGATCAAGGCCGTGACCAACAACGCCGGGACCGTCCGGAACGTGATCCGTCGGCGCAGTCCCCGGCTCCGCAGGACATGCCGCAGGTTGATGCGGCCATCGCTGTCAACGGCGCACCGGTCGATGGCGCACCCGCAGCCGAACAGCAGGGTGAAGAACGTGGCGGCAGTCGCCGTCGTCGTGGTCGTCGCGGCGGTGCCGATCGCAGCGAACGTGGCGAGCAACAACCGGAACGCCAGGGCCAGCAACCGCGCGGTGACCGTGTCTGGTACCCACGTACGCCCTTCGTGCCGGAACCGAACACCGCCAACGCCGTACCCGGCACCAACACTGCATACGAGGAAATTGCAGAAGTAATCGTAGCGGCCGCACCAGTCACAGAAGTTGTGCAAGAGTCCGTGCAACATGACGCCCCGATGCGCGATGCCGAATCTGTGCCCTATATGCCCATGCCGGAATCAGCACGGGCGATTGCGCAGAGGGCTGAGGCAGCTACGCCGGAAGTCGCACCGGTATCCCAGAAACCGCAAACGGTTTACACGCCGCCGGAGCCGGTTGCCGTTGCGGCCGCACCCGTCGTTGCCGCTCCGGCGCCGCAACCCATCATCGCCACGCCTGCACCGGCCCCTGCTCCCGCTCCGCTGCAAGCACTCAAGCTTGACTGGTCTTCAGATCTGCAGCAGGTCGAAACCAGCAGCGAACGTCAGCAGGTTGCCGCGCTGGCGACCACCGACGACGGTGCACCCAAGCGTGTCAAGCGCGTGCGTCCGTCGGAGGAGAATACAGCCAGCGAACCACTGCAGCAGGTGGAAACCCGCTAAGCCTGCTGGAATTACAGACTTATTCAGGAATATCAGTTAAACTATTGTTTTTATTGATATTTTTATGAAAACGGCGCAGAGATTCTGCGCCGTTTTTTTTGCATCTTCCTGAGATTACTCCACCGGCATGCCGTTGCGCAGCAGATCGCGCGCGATCACCCAGCGATGCACCTCGCTGGGGCCTTCGAAAATGCGCAGCACGCGCACCGCACGGGCGATGTACTCCAGAGGCATGTCTTTGGACACGCCCATGCCGCCCAACAGTTGAATCGCGCGATCGGATACCCGGGCAATCATTTCGCTGCCCTGCAGCTTGACCATCGATGCCTCGCGCCGCCAATCGCTGACGCCCTGATCCATTTTCCACGCCAGCCGCCAGGTGATCCAGCGCACCATTTCCATTTCCTGCCAGCTGTCGGCGAGCCACCACTGCACCTGCTGCCGCTCGGCGAGCAATGCACCGAAGGTTTTGCGCTGATTGGCCTGGGTCAGCATCAGGTCCATGCAGCGCCGCGCGTAACCGAGTGCGCGGCAGGCAATTTCCATGCGCCGTACGCCGAGCCGGTTCTGCATCGGGCCGAAGCCATTGCCAACGTCACCCAGCACCTGATCATCGGACAGCTCGACGTTGTCGAGGAACACCGCGTACGGCGCGTGTTCGCCCATGGTATTAAACACCGATGGGATCGACAGGCCCTTGGTGCCTTTGTCGACCAGGAACGCAGTCATGCCGCCGCGCGAACCCTTGGCCGGATCGGTGACGGCCATGACGATCATGAAATCGGCCTGACGAGCGTGACTAATCCAGATTTTCTGGCCGTTGAGCACCCATTTACCGTTTTTGTATTCGGCGCGGGTTTTCATGCCGGCAGGATCCGAGCCAGCGCCTGGTTCCGAAATCGCAATCGCGCTTTTTTTGTCGCCGCTGGCATAGGGCAGCAGGTATTTTTCAATCTGCCCGCCTTTGCAGGTCTCGCGCAACATCCAGAGATTCGGACTGTCCGGGGGCAGCACAAAAGGCACGATGCTGGTTTTCAGTTCTTCGATCACCACCGCCTTGGCCAGCATGCCAAGGTTCTGGCCGCCGTATTCTTCCGGCACGTCAATGCCATAGAGTCCGATGGCTTTGGCCTTGCGCCCCAACTCCATTTCGACGTCAGGATCGATCAGCGGTGCATCGGTCAGGCCGCGTTCAGCCTCGCGTTTAATAACCTCACGCTCCAGCGGCAGCAGTTCTTCGCGCACGAAACGCGCGACGGTGTCGCGCAGCATGCGCAGTTCTTCGGGCAGTGTGAAATCCATGTCTATCCTTTTTGTTCAGTCCAACAGCATCAGCCAGTCAACTGCGATAACACCCTTCGGTCCGGCCAGCACAGGGTTCAGATCCAACTCGGCCAACCGCGGTCCCGCCGCAGCGCCAAAACACGATACCGCGCTGATCATCTGCGCCAGCGCTGTTTTGTTGACCGGCGGTTTGCCGCGCACGCCGTCGAGTATGACTTTGCTTTTGAGTTCATCGAGCATGCGCAGCGCCTCGGCTTCAGTAACGGGGGCGGCACGGAATACCACGTCCTTTAATACTTCGATCAGCACTCCGCCCAAACCGACCATCACCACCGGCCCGAAGGTCGGATCGCGTTTCAAGCCGATCACCAGTTCAACGTCGCCCTTGGCCATCGTCTGCACCAGTA
>JAYUYQ010000276.1:0-3798 GCA_043752435.1 Betaproteobacteria bacterium | reverse complement strand
CGTATTCGGTCGTCTCCATGATGTCGCGCGGATGTATGACCAGCAGCACCTTGATGTCGTCGTCGATTTTCGTCGCGTTCAGATCCACCTTACGCACGTCGAAAATCCGCTTCAGTTCCGAGGCCAGCACCCACGGTTCGGTGGGCTGCTGTTTTTTCACCGGATCAAGTGAGCGACCAAGCACCGGCAGGTTGCTCATGACGCCGATCACCGGCTTTTTCGCCTGAGCGACCTGTGAAATAGAACGCGTGATGTCGTACTCGAGCAGGCGTTCGCGGTCCGGCGTCAGCACCGGGATCGACGACTTCTGGTCGAGGAAAGACACCGCGAGACCGAGGTAGAATTTCTCACCGGTGTTGGTCATCTGGCCTTCAACGTTGTCCAGCGCTGCGGAGTCTTCAGCGTCTGAATCCGGCTCGGGGTTGAATTTCTCGATAATCACCTTGCCGTTGGACGCGGATTTGTACTCGTTCAACAGATCCTCGACACGGCCGGCGAAAGTTTTCAGCCCCGGCGGCACCGCAGCGCTGCCCTGAGTGTAATAGAGACGGATTTTCACCGGCGCTTCCAGCTTCGACAGGATCGAGCGCGTGCCCTCGGACAGCGTGTAGACGCGGCCCTTGGTCAGGTCGACGCGGGCGTTGAACGCACTGAAAATGAAGTTGGCAGCGACCAGGATCAGCGCCAGCGCGAGGATGCCGCCGGCCGAGTACATCAATGTTTCAAGATTTTTGTTTTTCATCGTCTTAGCCTGCGCGCTGGTTGCGGATGATCACGCCGGTGGTGAACAGCATGAAGCCGATCACCGAGGCGAAGAAAACCACATCGCGCGTGTCGAGCACGCCACGCTGGAAACCTTCGAAATGGGTCATTACCGAGAACGCGGCGACGATATCCACCACCATCGGGCTGGCAAAACGCGTCAGCAGGTCGGTCACCGGCGTGTAGCCGGCAAGGATCAGGAACAGGCAGATCATCACCGACAAAATAAAGCTGATGACCTGGTTCCGCGTCAGCGCGGAAGTCATGCAAGTCACCGCAAGGTAAGAGCCGGCCAGCATCAGGCTGCCGACATAACCGGAAAAAATCACGCCGTTGTCGGGGCTGCCAAAATAGTTGACGGTGATCACCACCGGAAAAGTCAGTGCCAGCGCCAGCGCGAGGAACAGCCACGACGCGAGGAATTTGCCCACAATGGCCTGCCAGCTGGTGATGGGCATGGTCAGCAGCAGCTCCATCGTGCCCAGCCGCCGCTCTTCCGACCACAGCCGCATGCCGACCGCCGGCACCAGGAACAGGTACAGCCAGGGATGCCAGGTGAAGAACGACACCAGCGAGGCTTCGCCGCGTTCAAAGAAATTGCCGATGGTAAAAGTGAAAAAGCCGGTCAGCAGCAGGAAAATGACCAGGAACACGTAGGCGATCGGCGAGGTGAAATAGCCCGACAGCTCGCGCTTCATGATGGTGCGAATGTTGGCGTAAGAGTTCATGCGCGCACCTCATGCTTGACAGTGTCCGGCAGCGTGATCGCGCGGAACACCTCGTCGAGTTTGCCTTCCGGTGAGCGCGCCTTCAGTTCTGCCGGCGTACCGCTGGCGACAATGCGGCCGCGGTCGATGATGATCACGCGGGTACAAGCAGCTTCGACTTCTTCAAGAATGTGCGTCGAAAAAATCACCACTTTGCTTTCTCCGAGGCGCTTGATCAGGCCGCGCACTTCGTGTTTCTGGTTGGGGTCGAGACCATCGGTGGGTTCGTCGAGGATCAGCACATCCGGGTCATGAATCAGCGACTGCGCGAGGCAGGTCCGGTGTTTGTAGCCTTTGGACAGCGTGTCGATCGATTGATACAGCACGCTTTCAAGGAAGCACAGTTCGACCGCACGGTGCACCGCGCGTTTGCGCGCGTCACCCTGCAGGCCGCGCAGTTCGGCGCAGAAATTGAGAAAACCGTTGACCGTCATGTCGGCGTAACCGGGGGCATTCTCCGGCAGGTAGCCGATCAGACGTTTGGCGGCGATCGGGTCTTCGACCATGTCATGGCCGCCGACGGTGATCCTGCCCGAGGTGGGCGGGTAATAACCAGTGATCATGCGCATGGTGGTCGACTTGCCGGCACCATTGGGCCCGAGGAATCCCAGCACTTCGCCGCGCTCGACACTGAACGACACATCGTTCACCGCAAGTTTGGGGCCAAAGGCCTTGACCAGATGTTCAACGCTAATCAATTTCTCTCTCCGTTCATGCATGTCCTTCGTATGCGGACACGCGTTATTGGTGGCGGGTTAGATGACGCTGCCGCATAAAAATTCAATCCGGCCACGCCACAACACGACACCGTCGCCCGTTGCCAGGCGATTCATAACCCATTGATTTTATTGGATTATTTAAATACCACCGATTTCCGCAGAACTCTTGCGCCGGCGGCGGTGGTGCCGACAGTCTGAATCGAACAGACGACCTACCGCTTACAAGGCGGTTGCTCTACCAACTGAGCTATGCCGGCGCGAGGCGGGATTATAACGCCTCGCGCCTCCTATAATTGCGCGATTTCCACCCTGCAAAGACTGGCGCAAAAACATGAACAACACTCCTGTCGGCATCATCGGCACCGGCCTGATGGGCAGCGCCTGCGCGCGGCGCCTGATCGCTGCCGGACACGCCGTGACCGGTTATGACGTCGATGCGGCAAAAGCCCCGGCGTTTGCTGCGCTCGGTGGCCAAACTGCAGCGTCGATCGCTGCACTCGCCCGCGACTGCAACACCATGGTCCTGGCCGTATTCAACACCGATCAGGTGGAAGCCGCACTGGAATCGCCGGACGGCTTGCTCGCCGCACGGCCCGCAGGTCTGCCGCCGCTGACGGCGATCTGTGTCAGTACCTGCGACCCCGATCGCATCGCCGCACTCGCGCAACGTCTGCCCAATGATCGTGTCCGTTTTGTCGAAATGCCGGTCTCCGGCACCAGCGAACAAGCCGCACGCGGCGAGGCGCTGGGCCTGGTCGGCGGTGATCCGGTGGCCGCAGAAAACGTCAAAGACGTACTCGACGCGCTGTGCCCGCGCCGCCACCACCTCGGCGCCGCCGGCAACGGCGGTCGCGCAAAGCTGGCGATCAACCTGATCCTCGGCATCAACCGCGCAGCGCTCGCCGAAGGCCTGGTGTTCGCCGAACGCATGGGCCTTGATCCAGCGCGCCTACTTGATGTTGCCCGCGATTCGGCGGCTTATTCGCAGATCATGGACATCAAGGGCAAAAAAATGATCGACAGCGATTTCACACCGCACGGCAAGATCGCGCAGACGCTGAAGGATTTTTCGCTGATGCTGGAACTGGCGCAGCGCCTGCAGCAGCAACTGCCGCTGGCCGCGACCTATACCGATATCGTCGAGGGCTGTATGGCGCAGGGCGAAGCCGAACTAGACAATGCCGCAGTGATCAAGGAAATCCGTAGACGGAAAACCTGATCTTGCGCGGTGGCCGTTGATCACCCCCCTGTGAACCGCCGAGCAGCGCAGGCGAGCCGGGGGGGATGGCTGCGACTCGTTAGCCGCAGGCCCGTTTGCGGGAGCAGACATCGGCGCTCCGGTCCACGATAATTGAACGCAGCCATCGGCTGCCCCTGCCCGCACCCCCGCTGCGCGGCACCGAGTCCGGGGCGCCCGGCGAGGATTGTCTGAGCCCTCGCGTTTTTGCGAGGGCGAGTTGCGCGCCCCGAAGGAAGTCACCTTGGGTGGCAGCCGCCCGGCTTGGCGAGCAGCGCAGGGAAGTCCGAAGGACCGGTGAACCGGGGGGCGG